>JAOZKS010000432.1 GCA_029935255.1 Pontiella sp. | reverse complement strand
CTGACCCCTTTGCTGACCCCTTTGCCTGACCCCTTTGCCTGGCCCCTTTGCCGCTCTGCTGGGACAGGCTCTATGTAGGCGGGACTCGTTGAAGCCCGGTGTGGTGGTTGAAACCGAGGACCCACTCCCAAAGCCCGGCCTGTCCTGCGGATGTTGCAAAGTGTCGTTGGTGTTGAGCGTTCCCAGGGAACAGATTTTATTCACCTGATGGCTCACGAAGACCAGATCGCACCCACCCGCTAATGCAGCGGGCGACGGTGTCTAAATGCCGGGAGCCCTCCCTCGATAATATTGAAAGGAAGTATATTATGTCTACTGCGACAACCGCAGTATCCCTCCCGCCGTTCATTGGAAATGGCGTCGAAGTGCAATCCGGCAGCAAAACGGAAATCCGCAAAATATTGTCGTGATTTAATATTGTATAGGACTAGATAGGTCTTATAATTCGGTTATTATCAGACGGGGATAGTTTGCCAAAGGCAGGGAATAGAAACCTAAACGGGAGAGCACATCATGAAGAGAGCAATTGGAACGTTATTTGGAATCCTGCTGGCAGGATTGATCTCGTCCGCATCGGCGCAGGAAAAGCTGGATCGCACATCTTTACCGATCCAAGAACCCAAGCGCCCCACTTATAGCGAATTGGATGTGCGCAATGTCGAAGCCCCGCCGTTCTTCGAGGTCAAGGCTCCCAAGGGGGCTCCCAACGTGGTGATCGTATTGATCGACGATGTCGGCTTCGGTGCAACCACCACGTTTGGTGGGCCGATCAAAACCCCTACCCTCGATGGGCTTGCCGCCGAAGGCTTGCGCTACAATAATTTCCATACCACGGCGCTCTGCTCGCCGACTCGCAATGCACTCAAAACGGGACGGAACCATCACACGGCGAACACGGGTTCGATCATGGAAAGTTCAACGGGGTTCCCCGGAAATACCGGTCAGATTCCGAACAGTGTTGCTCCGCTGGCCGAAATGCTTCGGCTCAATGGATATAGTACCGGCGCATTTGGCAAGTGGCACGAGACGGCTGCTTGGGAAACCAGCGTGTCGGGGCCGTTTGACCGTTGGCCGACCCACCAAGGTTTCGATAAGTTCTATGGCTTTATCGGGGGCGAAACGGATCAGTGGTATCCGCTGATCTATGACGGCACGACCCGCATTACGCCCCCGCATACGGAGGGCTATCATTTTACGGTCGACATGACCGATCAGGCGATTGGTTGGGTGAAGGCGCAGCAGTCGATGACTCCGGACAAGCCGTTCTTTGTGTACTATGCCACCGGCGCCGTACACGCTCCGCACCATGTGCCAAAGGCGTGGGCCGACAAATACAAAGGCCAGTTCGACAAGGGCTGGGATCAGGTTCGGAAAGAAACAACAGCGCGTCAGCTCGAGCAGGGGGTTATTCCCGCAGGTACCCAATTGGCTCCGAAGCCCGAAGAAATTGTGGATTGGGATTCGCTTCCTACTGATCACCGCAAGCTGTTTGCCCGCCAAGCGGAGGTCTTTGCCGGGTTCATGGAGCAGACCGACCACGAGGTGGGCCGCTTAGTCCAGGCGCTGGAGGAAATCGGTGAGATGGATAACACGCTCTTTATCTATATTGCCGGTGACAACGGCACGAGCGCCGAGGGTGGATTCGTTGGCATGTACAACGAGATGACCTACTTCAATAGCGTTACCGAAAAGGTGGAGGATTTGATTCCGTTGATCGATGAGTGGGGCGGCCCCTACACCTTCCCGCACATGGCCGCAGGCTGGGCCGTTGCCTTCGATGCGCCGTTCTCTTGGACCAAGCAAGTGGCTTCCGACTTTGGCGGAACGCGCAATGGAATGGTGATTCGCTGGCCGGAAGGAATTAATAATAAAGGCGGGCTACGAACGCAATTCTCGCATGTCATTGACATTGCGCCCACCATCCTCGAAGCGGCAACGCTGCCGGAGCCCAAGAGCGTGAATGGAACCCCGCAGACGCCCATCGAAGGAACGAGCCTGCTCTACACCTTCAACGATGAAGCGGCCAAGGAGCGGCACACCACGCAGTATTTCGAAATGTTCGGCAACCGCGCGATCTACCACGAAGGCTGGTTCGCCCGCACGTTGCATCGCGCTCCGTGGGAGGCGCTGGAACAGTCGCCGCTGGAATCGGACGTTTGGGACCTCTACAACGTGAAGGAAGACTTCAGTCTCGTGAATAACCTGGCGGCCGAAGATCCGAAGCGGTTGAAGAAGATGCAGAAGCTGTTCATGAAAGAGGCCGAGAAATATCATGCACTGCCCATCGATGACCGGGTCATCGAGCGGATGAATCCCGCTCTCGCCGGACGCCCGGATCTGTTGGGCGACCGCACATCGATCACGCTCTACGATGG
>JAOZKS010000431.1 GCA_029935255.1 Pontiella sp. | reverse complement strand
ACCGCGTCCGGCATCCACCCGCGCCACGCCCGCCGCTACTTCCGCCGCGTGCAGGCCAATAAAACCGACCCGGTCTATAGATTCTTCAACGAGCAAAACCCGCACATGTGCGAAGAGTCCGTTTGGAGTGCCAACAAAACAGATGATGTAATCACCTTCTGTGTTGAAGCCCCCGAAGATGCGATTCTGCGCAACGAAATGTCGGCGATGGATCTGCTCCAGCACGTCCACTCCACTCAGCAAAACTGGGTGGTGCCGGGAACCGCGCGGCCGGAAATGAATCCGGGGCTCTACCACAACGTATCCAACACCCTCACGGTGCGTGATGGCGAGTGGGACGACGTGGCCGACTATATCTGGGAAAACCGAGCCGACTTCACCGGCATCAGCATGCTGGCGGCTTCAGGCGATAAACTATACCAACAGGCCCCGCACGAAGAAGTGGTCACTGCGCAGGATGAAACTCTGTGGAACGAACTGATCGCCAACTTCCGCCCGGCCGACTATACGCTGATGCACGAAGCGGAGGATGCCACCAACCTGCAAGGCGAAGTGGCCTGCGCTGGTGGCGCGTGCGAATTGGTCTAGCCCGCATATTTCATGAGTAGCCATTTTTGACCACGAAGCGGCGAAGAACTCTCGTCGCGGATAGGATGTGCTCAGGTGGAAGCGGATGCGTTGGGTATTGTGGATAATAACGGCTCCGGTTCAGATGAGTTTGTTTTGGATGGTGGCACTTGTGGCATTGGCCAAACGGGTGTTTTTCAGGGAAGTGCGCCGGATGTGGTCGAAGAGCACGTAGCAACAGTATCGAACTAAGCCGCTACGCGCCAGGCTCTCGCACTAACATCAAAGGACGGGCACCTTTTCCCTTTTCTTTGCCTATATTCGGGGTTAATGGTGGTTAGCCTGTTTTGCTTTCTACCAGATCACCTTCAATATATTGGTGGATCATGGAAGAGATAAGCGTTTGATAGGGCATGCCTTTTTCCATGGCTTTCTTTTGGATACCTTTCAAATCATGATCGTAAAGACGAATAGTTACTCTTCTATCTTTTCGGAAGGTGTTTTCTGCCATGGTTTTTATTCCACCTCTCTCCTTTTTTGATGGGGTAGAGGTTTTCATTACACCTTTGTCGTATGCATCTAGAATGCTTTTTTCTTCTTTATCTAGTTTCATCTTAATCTCCGCTTTCCATGTAGTCCTTGGTCGCTTTTCTGCTGGGGATGATTGTTTTGAGAAACCCATATTCATCCCCGGTAACGAAGGGAACTAGATAAATATAATCCTCAACAATCACAAAATAGATTCTTTGCCCCGGATATTTCTCCTGATCTGGATGATCAGCTGTTCTCCATACATCACCTTGTGACAGGTGAAAGAGAATTTGCTCAAACGATATGTTTCGTTCCTTTTTTAACTTCTCGTTTTTCTCTGGGTTCCACTCGTATCTCATGGGCTTATTTGTACATCCAACGTACATACATGGTCAATGTCTTTCCATAGCTAACGTTTGAGAGGAGCCGACACGGGAATAAATGTTGCCTTCAAAATCAGGCATCGTACCGTGTCGGCTTCACTCGACTGGTTCTGCCTTTTTATTTTTTTATTAAAGGAACAAATCCTTCCACAACATCCAACTAATCATCACTGAAAGTGCTGAAATCATTGCCACCAGTTGCGTGTCATCAATAATTTCGGGTGCGATAATACTCCTGTTATAACGAAAGGGAGAACCGTGATCAGTGACCAATAAGGAACGCCCACTTTTCCTCCACAAGATTTACATTTAGTCGGCAATGCTGGGCCGAGGTATGTTTTCCGTAATGCAGAGACTCCGTAAAAGGGGGGCAGAGTACCAGAGTCAGTGCAAGTGATATTTTATAAAAAGGTTCAGGCATGGCGGGAGGGTCTCCGCTGAAGAGCGGTTTTTTCTGTTTTATATTTGCGCGGATTGACAGGTCGAAGCGTCTGGATTTAACGGAGGGATTTGTGGTGGCACGCCGGGCTTTAATGACCCACCCGCTGCAGACTGGCATGACGAGATATCGCTTCTCCCTTCGGAGCCGTATCAGAGTACCTTTGAGCAGTGTCCTCCCCGAACGCGGGGATCCGACGTCGCCAAAGCCATCTTCGGCACCGCATTCGGAGGACATCTCATTGCGGACAGCCACCCGCCGCCTGCAGCGCCTGCGTGATCGCCTTGCCAATACGCACCGCACCACCCGTAACCAACGCCTGTTTGCCTTTCAAAACCATGCCGTTCATATGCTGATTCCCCAGCCATTGGAAGCTTTGCCACTCCTTTTTCCAAATATTGAGAAAAACCCGGGCTTTGGCCTTGGATTTGCTACATTAAAAGCATATTATATTTTACTAATT
>JAOZKS010000109.1 GCA_029935255.1 Pontiella sp. | reverse complement strand
GAAATCTTCCGGCGCATCGGCACCACCAACAAGACCTTCGTCGAATTCGGTTGCGGCGACGGCATGGAAAACAATTCCTACGCCCTGCTCTTCCAGAACTGGAACGGACTTTGGATCGATGGCTCGCCTAAGAATATCAGTAAAATACGCAAGGGCCTCCCGCAAACCATCGCCAACTCTCAGCTGAGAGTTGTTGAATCCTTCATCACCAAAGACAACATTAACGAACTCATCTCGGCCCAAATCAAAGATCCCGAGATCGACCTTCTTTCCGTCGACATCGATGGCAACGACTACTTTGTGTGGGATGCCATCAGCTGCATCAGCCCGCGCGTGCTTATCATGGAATATAACGCCAAGTTCGCGCCCCCCATCCGCTACTGCATGAAATACGATCCGAAACACATGTGGGACTACACCGACCACGGCGGCGTTTCCCTCAAATTTATCGAAGAAAAAGCGGCCGAAAAGGGCTATTCCCTCGTCGGATGCAGTCTCTCCGGCGCCAACGCCTTTTTCGTCCGCAACGACCTGCTTGGTGATCGATTTGAGCAACCCTACACCGCCGAAAAGCACTACGAGCCCGCCCGATCCCACTTCGCCAAGATCAAAGCCGGTCATCCATCATCTTTCCAAACCCTGGAAAAGCGCCTTAAGGAAGATTGACCCGCCCCCCGTTTAAACTATGCTAACCGCCTGTTTGTTGAATTGGAGAACCTATTTTGAATAAAGAAACTTTTTTCCGAAAATCCGATTGGATCGCCTGTTTCGTCACCTTCGGCATTTCACTTGCCGTCTACGTGCTCACCCTTCAACCCACGCTAGGGCTGGAAGACTCCGGCGAATTGATCGTGGCCTCCGACTATCTCGGCGTTCCCCATCCACCCGGCTATCCCATCTGGACCCTGCTGACCTGGTTCTTCCAATGGATATTCCACTCCGTCACCTTCCACGGCCATCCCAATCCAGCATGGGCCGTCAATCTCTTCTCCGCCGTGGCCGGGGCCGCCGCCTGCGGTGTGATCGCCCTGCTCATCAGCCGGTCCGGCATGGATCTACTCCGCGGCATGAAAAAAGAATCCAACATGCTCGGCGAAAAGACCGAAAGCCTGTTTTGTGCGGCCGCCGGGATTTCCGGCGGGCTCCTGCTGGCCTTCGGCCAAGGCATGTGGTCGCAGGCCGTCATTGCAGAAGTCTACACCCTCAACATTCTCTTCCAATCACTCCTCCTGCTCTTTTTGTATCGATGGATGGTCGAGCCCCAAAAGTCAAAATGGCTGCTCCTCTGTGCCTTCGCCTTCGGTCTCGGCATCACCAACCACCAAACCCTGATGTTCATGGGACTGGCGATGGCGGTGGGCATCCTTTTCCGGGACTGGAAACTGGGGCGCGATTTTATTATCACCTGCATCCCGTTGGCGATCATGGTTGTGGCCACCAAAGTGCTTAGCGAACAGAATAGCGACTGGAGCTGGCTGGCCGGATGGGATCATATCGGATTTTGGTTCTGGACAGCTTACGCCATTATCATTCCAATCATCGCCATCTTTGTATTACCCAACGGGAAAGTGGTTGGCCCCACGTTTCTGGTCATGTTGATCGGACTCGCCTTCTACCTCTACATGCCCTTTTCCTCCGATCAAAACCCACCGATCAACTGGGGCTATCCCCGCACCTGGCAAGGCTTCATGCACGCCATCACACGCGGTCAATACGAACGCGTTAAACTTGCGCATGTCTTCACCCCCCGCTTCCTCCAGCAGATTGGCTCCTATCTGATGGATCTCCGGTCCCAATTCTATGGGCCAATCGCCATTCTGGCCGTCATCCCCCTGCTCTTCTCAGGAAAAGTGGGCAAACGAAATCTCGCATGGATGGCCACCACGGTGGTGGCCTTCCTCTCCGTCGGCATCATCTTCATGATCCTGCAAAACCCGAAAACCGATATCCAAAGCCTGTTTATCGGGCGCGTGCAATACATTCAATCGCACGCCATCTACGTAATCTGGCTGGGCTACGGCATCCTCTTGCTCATGGCCTGGCTGGAAACCCTGGTAAAAAACAACCCCATCACCAAAATCGGCGGGGTTACCCTGGTTCTCCTCCTCCCCTTCGCCCTGATCTACAAAAACTATAACGACAAGGCCCAGCTCAAGGTAGTCGGCGGGGCCGAACAAAACGGCCACGACTTTGGATGGCAGTTCGGCAACTGGCAACTGCAGGGCGTCAATGGAATCAAAGAGGATATGCAATACTGGTATTCACCCGAAGAGTTCGAGAAACAATGGGCGGCCTACCCCAACAAAGCCTATCCCCAACCCATGGGCCCCAACGCCATCTTCTTCGGCGGAACCGATCCCGGACGCTTTGTTCCGACCTACATGATCTACTCCGCCAAAGTCCGCCAGGACGTCTATCTCATCACCCAGAACGCACTGGCCGACAACACCTACATGAACGTCATGCGCGACCTCTACGGCGACCAAATCTGGATTCCCTCCCCGCTCGATAGCAACCTCGCCTTCCAACAATACATCCAAGGCGTTCAATCCGGTAAATTTCAAGCCGGAGCCGACGTCAAAACCGAAGACGGAAAGGTTCAGGTGCAAGGGGTCGCCGGCGTCATGAAAATCAACGGCTTTCTCAGCCGGATGATCTTCGACCACAACCAATTCCTCACCGAAACCAAAACCGACGAAGCCACCCGCCCCACAGGTGCCGTTGCCGTATACGATGATCCGGCAATCGATCCTGCAACGGGGCATCCCCCGACTCGCACCTTCTATGTGGAAGAAAGCTACGTCCTTCCATGGATGTATCCCTATCTCACGCCGCACGGACTGATCATGAAGATCAATAACAAACGTACCCCGCTCACCCCCGAGATGATCAAGAACGACACCGACTTCTGGAAGTGGTACTGCGACCGCCTGCTCAACGACCAAAAGTTCATGCGCGACATTGTTGCGCGCAAATCCTTCTCCAAGCTCCGTAGCGCCCTCGCCGGCCTCTACGCCGCGCGCGGAAAACCCAAGGAAGCCGAGGCCGCCTTCCGCCAGTCCGTCGCCCTCTACGACCTCAGCCCGGAAGCCAACTTCCGTCTGGCCGACCTCATCTCCAGACAAGGCCGTTTCGATGAAGCCATCGGAATTTTCGACAACTTTCTCGGAAAAGACCCCAACAACGAAAAGGCGGTTCAATTCCAACAACGCCTAAGACAGATGAAGAGCATGACCGCAAACCGTCAGTTGCTCGAACAAAAACTGAAAGGCGGAAATATTGAATTCAACGAGGCCATGCACTTGCTCTCCATCTACCTCCAAATGAATCAGGTGACGCAGGCCGATTTGTTTGCAAAACAAATGCTGACAAGTAATACCCTAAAACCCGAAATGCTTCTGCAGCTTGCCCAGCATATGGCGAAAGCAAAACGCTTCGCGGTGGTGGAACAGGTACTCAAAAAATACACCGCGCTCAAACCCAAGGATCCCCAGGGATGGGGCAACTTGGCGGCACTCCAGTTGGTACTCAACAAACGCGGCGAAATGTGGGTTTCGCTGGGCAAGATCATTGAAAGTGGAGGCGAGCCCGCACGCAACATGCTTCGCAAAGACAAACGGTTCGATTCCATACGAAACACAAAGGAATTCCAACAGCTCGTTCCCCCGCAGCAGCAAACAAGAGGTCTGGGATTAGCTCCCCTGCCGGGGCTGTAGGATCGTTAGGTGAAGATCCTCGTTTATGATGACAATCCCGATTTTGGCGGCCACCAAATCATGGCCTGCCACGGGATCGAGGCCCTCGCCACGAACCCATCGATCGATGTTGTCGTCATGATCAACCCCGAAAACAAGAAGCTCGCCGACCGACTTCCAGCCCTTGGCAACATCCAAACCATCGAAGCCCCCTGCTCCACCCGGAAAATCCAAGGCCTGCGCAACCGGCTTGCCCGCCGGGAAATCCGGGCATTAGGAAAACAGTTCCGAACCTTGGAAGCCGATCTCGTACTCTGCATTCAGGGAGACATCGAAGAATCTTCGCAAGCCGTACTTGCCGCACGAAAGGCCGGCATTGAATGCGTCAGCTACATCGCCATCCCGCACCCCATGCAACACATGGGAGCCAAATGGGGCAAACTACGGGATCGAATCAACCAATACCTGCTCAATCAGCCCGATCGATACCTTACCCTCAGCGAAAACATGGCTGAAATCTTGCGCGAACGCGGAGTCACCAAACCCATCGCCATCGTCCCCAACGGCATTGAGCCTCCCTCTCAAAAAGGAATCAAGCCTCATAGATCACGCCTCACGCTGGGGCTTATGGGTCGGGTGGAATTCAAACAAAAGCAACAGGACTTCATGGTCGAAACCTTCTGTGAATTTCCTTCAGCATTTTTAGATTGCCAGCTCATCATTGCCGGCAGCGGCCCCGACGAGGAAAACCTGCGCAACCGGGTTCAGGGAAAAGAAAACATCACCCTCCTACCCTGGCAGAACAATGCCGAAACATTCTACGAGCAGATCGACTTCCTCGTCATCCCCTCCCGCTTCGAAGGCGTACCGCTCGTCATGCTCGAAGCCCTCGCGCACGGCATTCCCGTAATCGCAAGTGCGTGCGACGGCATGAAAGATCTCCTGCCCGAAAGCTGGACCTTCGAACCCGAAAATGGAAAATCCCTCGCCGACGCCTTTTCCACGGTTCGGAACACCTGGGAAAGTAAAATCGAATCCCTCCAGCAAAAGGTTCTCACCGAGCACTCACTCAAAACGTTCAAAGAAAACTTCCGCCGCGCAATTTGCAGCAAAGATCGGTGATGTAGAGATACTCACCCGCATAGCACACATCCCCCCAAAGTTGCTCTCTCCGATTTATAGCACCGGTTGAATACACTAGAAATCGAGGGATAACCCGGCGTAGAGCCGCGCTTCGGTCGGAACATCCTGCCCCTCAACCGTTGCTGTATCGCCCAGCCCGTAGGCTCCACCAATATCAATGCGGAAGGCATAGAGATTCAGTCCAACCCCGGCAGTGGCCACCCAGTCGGCCCAGTCGGCTGCCAAGTTTTTATAGGCACCCAAACGAAAGGCCAGCAGCCAAAAATCCACCTCGCCACCACAAGAGAGCCGCTGAATGTTGTAGCCATCTAGCAGCGTTCCTATTTCCAGTGTGTCCAGGTTTGCTTCCAGAGAAAAACGCTCATTCGGAATAAAGGCGGCACCTATGGTCACCTGGGGATCGATACGCACATCGGGAATCTTGAGATCCTCAGTAAAGAGCGGATTTCCCATATCATCCTCGATGGTGATCGTGTCGGTGAACCCGCTAAACTTAGGGCTATTCAGGTTGTGGCCCACCACTGAAAACTGGAAGTTGGGAATTCGATAGAGCAGTCCCAAATCCAAACCAAAATTAAATGAACTCTCCGCATTGTCCGAAGCCGAGTCGAAAGCGGCTTCCGTGCTGTCATCGTCGAAAAACCAAACTTTTGTGCCCGTAACTGTTCCGTACATTCCTTTGAGCGTAATACCCACCGAAAGATTGTCGTTAATGGCCCGTCCATAGCTTACAGGAACTTCCACCACACCAAATCCGCGAGCGAGCATGGTTGATCGGTTATTATCCAAACTGGTTGGACCGCCAGCAGCATCAAAAGTAATGTTATCAACCAACATTACTGCATTATCGATATCCTTCTGGTTAAACGTACCCGCCTTTTGCAGTTCCGCTAATTCAAAATCGATGTATTTCACGGCATCCGCATTCCCGAGTGTCGCCGTCAGCGAGGCCACTTGGCCTGCCGATAAAGTCCCTATCGTGTGCCCCGCGGCATTAAACCCATTATTTGCAGCAACCGTGTTAATGCTTGAAGTAAATTCCCCCTGTGTTTGATCCACCCCTAGATTGGTATCGTCAAGTTCATCCAGATAGGCGGTGCCTTCTCCGAACACCCGAATCCCAACGGCAAAGTGCCCGAAACGTACGGACGAACCAACGGAGCCATCGATATAAAGTGCGGTAACCGGTTCGCTTAGCCCGTATAAGCCACCACCGATAGCGAGCAACGACGAAACAGCATCCGGATCTGTGCTGAGCCCCGGAGTATCGAACGCATCGACGTTAACATCCGACAGCATACCGATATAATGCCCCATGTCCTCCGTCATGGTATAGCCGATACCCCCACCAATTAGATTCCAACCGAAATCCCGATCGGACAGCCCATTATTATCGAGCATATTGTAGCCGGATTCATCCGCTGGCTCCGGCTCCAGCACTTCGCTGTCGAGCGGTTCACTTACCGCAACTTGAGCTTCACCAGTCCCCATTGCAACGAGAACATCGTCCATTGAAACCGCATCGACTTCGTTCGTACCGGTCGCACTTTCCACCACGGCATTGGTGGAGGATACTGCATTGACTACTTCATTGGTTTCAGCAACCGTATCGGTCATATTCGTCGCAGCAGCATCTTCAGATTTCTGACTCATAAACCCAAAAACAGCCGGGTTGTGCCACTGCGCCGAAGCATCGTGGGAGGAAGCGGAATTTGCACCACCCATCCCCACGGCCCGCGCCCCGACAAAAGCAAACTGCTCCGCCCCCGCCCCTTGCACCATCGCCATTGCAATAATGGCCGCACCAACCTTCACCAACTTTGCCCCCTTCATCTTATTTACCTCCATTTTTAATGAGCCGACTATGCGCCAAACACCTCGCAGACCTTTAGTTTTATCCCTTCTACACGCTATTCTACCTTGCTATAGAACAGATGTCGAAAAATCTTCCATGTGGAAGCAAGCGATCATATAGACTGTACCGAACTCACATCCTATCGTTCATCCTCTCTTCTTTGTGCTTCACTCCGTCCATCTTCCGTTTTCACGGTTTCGTTCGGTTCTTCAGCGGGCTTCCAAGGGCTTTTATCCGATCCAACGGCAATATGCCTTTTTAACTCCACCTACTCCGAAGGAACAACTGAACTTGCACAATCAGGGCACTTTTTGAATCGATTTCGCAGAGGATTTTTACAACTCAATGGGGTGTCGGGTATTAACCAAACGGAGGACAGGTTCGCATCGCTATCCAAGCGGGTCGATCAGGCCTCATTGTTTTCTTATCGTTTTCCCATCGACCCAGGTTGGGCCAATCATGGTTGAGCGGGGAAAGTCGGGAATGCTGGATTCGCCGCGGTGAATCATTCCGATGAGCATGTCGATGGCGGCTTCCCCTGTTATGTCGTTGTGCTGATTCATGCCGGCCCAGTCGAGGTTGCTTTTGCGCCATTCATACTGGATAAGGCCGATATTTTCTGGAACCGAATAGCCCAAATCATTTAGCCAATGCATAACAACGTTGTAGAGGGTGAAGATAACATCGGGTTTTTCTTTATTCATCCATTCTTCGAAGAGTCCGGGATTTTTGGTGGCAGCCTTTACCTTGAAAAAAGGTCGCAACCGCCTAGATTCAGGGAGCAGTAATTGGCCGCTTTGATAGCCCGCACTGAAGCGTTGTTCAATCAGATCGTCAATTGTTTTGTCAATGACCAGACCCGGGCGTTTATAGCCGAGACTCAGTGATTTCTCGAACGACTGTACGGCTAGGATGTGGTGGTCGACACAGGCAAATGACAATGCCGGATCACGTGTGCGAACTCCGGTTACAACGGTTGGGAAATGTTCAACCAATGGCAGGAGATGTTCTGGAATGCGATTTTGTCTCATGAAGCCAATTAAGACAATGCCTCGGATTCCACGGGTTTCGAGGATATCAATCCAGCGGTTCGCGCGGAAGTCGGGTTCGTGGAGCCAGAAGGTGTTGAGTGGGTAACCCAGTTGCTCAGCGCGTCTTTGGCAACCTTCGACATATGGTGGAATGGTAGGATGCTCCGTCAAGGCTTTGGGGTTTATGTTTGCATTAAACAAGGCAAGCGTGGGCTGCGTTGATCCGTGTCCTTGAAG
>JAOZKS010000108.1 GCA_029935255.1 Pontiella sp. | reverse complement strand
AAATCAGCGATTTCGGTGGTGATACAGGTGATTTTGTATCCTCTGCGAATATCATCCGTATCGCTGCTGTCTATAACTTCTAATAATACGTCATCCGCCTCGACTTCTCCCCGAGGCACTTGAAAGGTGCGGCTTGCCGCACCTTTTCTTTTTTCCAAACCAATTGGAAAAATGGTTCCCGAACTTCCAATGATTGGAAATCTATGGTTTATTCCTTCGCATTATGGATCATGAAATTAATTTGACCGAAAACCTGCGCGTTGCGGAACTGAAGAAACTGATCACCCCGGCCCTGCTCAAGTCCGAGCTTCCGCTGGGTGACGAGCTTACCGAAAAAGTGGTGGCTGATCGTCAGGCTGTACGCGATATTATCCACCTGAAGGATGACCGCCTACTGGTTATCATCGGCCCGTGTTCAATCCATGATCCGGTCGCTGCACTCGACTATGCCCAGCGCCTGGCCCTGCTGGCCGAACAGGTGAAGGATGATTATTTTATCGTGATGCGCGTCTATTTTGAAAAGCCGCGCACGACGGTCGGATGGAAAGGGTTTATCAACGATCCCCACCTCGACAATTCGTGCGACGTGGAATTCGGCCTGCACGCCGCGCGCAAGCTGATGCTCGACATCGCCAAACTCGGCCTACCGATCGCCACGGAATTTCTCGACCCCATCATCCCGCAGTATACCGCAGATCTGGTGAGCTGGTCGGCGATTGGCGCGCGGACGACGGAATCGCAAACGCACCGCGAAATGTCGAGCGGGCTCTCCATGCCGGTCGGCTTCAAGAATGCGACGGACGGAAACATTCAGGTGGCCATCAATGCCATTGAATCGGCGAGCATTCCACATAGTTTTCTGGGGATTGATCAGGAAGGACACACCGCCGTGGTGAAAACCACGGGGAATCCGAATACGCACCTCGTGCTGCGCGGCGGCGATAAACAACCCAATTTTGAAATTCCGGAAGTCACCTACGCGGCCTGCAAGCTTGAAGCTGCGGGACTGGAGCCTTCCATTATGGTTGACTGCTCCCACGCCAACGCGAGCAAGGTGGCCCGCAATCAGATCAACGTCTGGACCGATATCCTCCGGCAGCGCAAGAAGGGTAACTCACCGATTACCGGCACGATGGTGGAGAGCTTTATCGAAGGCGGCAACCAAAAGATCACGCCCGAGCGGACCTATGGTCTTTCCATTACCGATGCCTGCATCGATTGGGAAACCACCGAGCGCCTGTTTTCGTAGGTTGCCCTGATCGGGTTGCAGTGCTACTGTCCTCGGCAACTTCCAATGTCTGGAAAAACCATGGACGAGCCTAAAGACCAAGAGAAACAAACAGATCGGAAAACCGCACCGCCCCACCGCGAGATTTCCAACGCCAACCTTTTTGCCGATGAAATTGTTTTTTCCGATACAGAGAAAATTCTTTTCGAGGAAGATCTGCACGATGCCCACCCTTCCGACCGCGAAGACTTCATGGATGGAGATCCCGAACAGCGCTACACCGCGAATAAAAAACTGAACGAAGGCGGCATGAAGGCCATCTGGGAGGTGGACGACCACCGTACTGCCCGCAAGGTGGCCATGGCCTTGATTCAGGATTCAAAGATCGCGTCCGGACAGGATATTGATGCTTTTCTCTACGAAGCCCGACTGACCGCGAATCTGCAACATCCCAATATTGTCCCCATCTACGACATCGCGCTCGACGAAAACGGCAATCCCTATTTCACCATGAAGGCGCTTAAGGGCGAGACGCTGGGCGAAATCCTTAAGAAACTGAAAAACAACGATCCGAGCTATACTCACGAATATACACGTGTCCGCCTTATTGGCGTTTTTCTAAAGGTGTGCAACGCCATCGACTATGCCCATTCGAAGGGGGTGATCCATCTGGATCTAAAACCTTCAAATGTGATTGTCGGAGAATACGGCGATGTGCATGTGCTCGACTGGGGACTTTCGACGCTCATTACCCATCTGGATGAATATGACGAGGAACCGATTTCATGGCATAGCATGGATGACGTTTCCTTGGAGAATGGGCAAACCCTGACCCGCTTCCTTGAAAACTCGGCCAAGAGCCGTGAACGCCGAAATGTGGTGGGAGGAACCCCGGGCTACATGTCGCCGGAGCAGGCTCAGGGATCACCCGCCGACATCGATTTCCAGACCGATATCTACATGCTCGGAGCCCTGCTCTATGAAATCCTGACCTGCCAGTGTCCGATTACCGGTGACACCATCAAGGAGGTGCTCCAGAAAACCGTACGCGGCGAAATCGCGATTCCAGTAAAACGGGCCCCGGAGCGTCGAATTCCCGCCGCACTCTCGGCCATTGCCATGAAATCCATGCAAACGGATCCATCGAACCGATACTCCACCGTGGCCGTCCTGATTCGCGATATCCATAAATTCCAAGATGGATTTGCCACCAGCGCGGAAAACCCCACGTTCATCACGCACCTGACCCTACTGGTGAAGCGGCATAAAATGGCGGCAGGCATGATTGCCGCATCGGTTGCCATGATTGCCGCCGTACTCACCAATAGTTTTTCAAAGATTCGAGAGAGTGAGCGAGTGGCGATCGGTGCCCTCGCAACCCTTCAGGAAAAGAACGAGTATATCGCCAGCACTGCAAAGCAGGTGGCCCCCGACTATCTCAACATGATGGCGCAGGCAGAAAGGGATTATGATTTTTCTGCGGCGGAGCAGGCCCTTGATACCAGCCTTGCATTCGACCCCTCATTTGGATTCGCCTGGCTGCAAAAAGGGAGCATCCTGCTCTGCCAACAACGTTTTTTCGAAGCATGGACGATCCTCAGCGGGCAACATGGACATCCCGTACGCAAGGATGCCTCCGCCCTCGCCCTTGCCGAAAAATACAAAGATTCCGGTTCACTTTCCGGGCACGAAATCCCGCAGTTCGTACACGACTTAACCCACCGCAACATGGGCGGCGGCATACCTCGGTTCTTCTACCACCTGAACCAAGCTCCCTTTAACCCGGAAATCCACTTCCCGGCCATCGAAGAATCCCTCAAACTCTTGAACCCCAAGGTAACCGCCCTGAACTTTTCGTGGAGTCAAGCCGGCTCCACGGGTTGGAATATCGATATCAGCGAAAATCCGGATTTGGACGATATCTCCCCGCTTTGCGGCCTCGACATCCGCAGCTTAAATGCCAGCAACATAGGCACCCCCGACCTTAAACTGCTGACCGAAACCGGCATGAAGGAGCTCCGCCTTTCCGGCACGGCCCTCAACCATCTTTTCGAGCTCGATTCATTGGCCGAACTTCAGGCGCTCGACATTAGCCACACGCGAATCCGAAACCTAACCAATCTGGTTAAATACCCGGAACTGACCTCGCTGGATATCAGCGGCATCGAAGGTCTTTCCATTTCTCCACAGCTCATCTGGGCGCGCAAACTGAATCTGCTGACCGTCTCCCCCGCGTTCCGCAACGACCCCACCATTCGCACCCTCGCCAACCGGGGTGTCATCATTATCTACTCCACCCCATGAACGAAGAAAACTATAACCCGACGCGGGTCACGCTGCTGGCCAAGCTCAAGAAAACTGAAAATACGGAAGCATGGCTCGAATTCGAGAGCATCTATCGCGGCTTCATCCTCAGCCTGATTGTCCGCATGGGCATCAACCAGCACGATGCGGAGGATATCAGCCAGGCCGTACTCACCAAGGTGTGGCAGAAGATCGAGGATTTCGAATACAACCAAAACAAAGGGAAGTTCCATAACTGGCTTGCCGCCATGACCCGCAATACGGTGCGCGACTTCTTCCGCACCAAGAAAAACTTTATCACGGGCCGCGATTCCGTTGAATACAAGGAACAATACGTCGACATCGAAGAACAGGTGCTTCCGGATATTGAAAACCTTGCACGCGAGGAATGGGTGCTCCACATCACCAATCTTGCGTGGGATAATATCAAGGCCGACATCTACAAAACCAAGCAAGCGGTTTTTAAAATGGTTTCTCAGGAGTTTCCCACCAAGGAAATCGCCAAAAAACTGGGCATCTCCGAGGCCAGCGTCCGCGTCTACAAAGCCGAGGTTTTTGAAAAAATGCGCACCGAGATTACACGCCTGAATAAAGAGCTGGGCTAATCAAGAAAATAGTTGTAGCCGCGCCCCTCTTCGCTTTCGATGACCTCCATGGCATCTTCGGGACTGATGGCGGCGATGAGACGGGTTCGGATGGCTTCGTCGGAAACCATGGAGGAAAGGCTGGCGAGCACCTTTAGGTGCATATCCTTTTTATCTTCCGGCGTAACGATCAGCATGATCAATTTAACCGGTTCCCCATCGGGTGCATCAAAGTCGACTCCATCGCGACAGATGGCCATAACACCTTGAATGGCTGGCCCCTTTTTAATGCGCCCGTGCGGAATGGCAATACCACGCCCCAACGCGGTCGACATCTCTTGTTCCCGCTCGACAATGGTCTCGTAGAGTTCGTCAGGGCTCACGTGCTCAACACGGTGGGTTCGCATCAGGAAAGCACCCAGTTGGCGAATGGCATCCCATTTGTCTTTCGCCTGAAGGTCGACCGTAACAAACTCCTCGGCCAGAAATTCAACCAACCGCTCCCGGTCTCGTCCCGCCTCGCCGGAACGGGCCAGTGCGGCCTTGGTGCAAAACGGCCCGGCAATTTCGGCGATCGTTACCCCGGCGAGGATAATGGCGCTGACCGCCTGACGTATCTCTTCCGGAATCGAGGAGTCGGCACTGAGCAAGACCACCAGACCGATGGCGATACCCGACTGCGGATAGAGGGCAAAGGCCATGTTCTGCCAAATCCGCGGCGAACACTTTCCAAGCAGGCCGCCCAACGCCGCTCCAAGACTTTTACCGATCATCCGCGCGAGGATATAGACCCCTGCCAGTGCACCAACCGCGAGCATGGCATCCAGATGAAGCGAAACGCCGGCCAACGTGAAGAAGCAGACATAGAGGATGGGCTCCAGCGGAACCAGCGTGGTGAGTTGTTTCTCCGCCACCGATGAGCTGTTGCCCAAGTATACGCCGAAGAAAAGATTCACGAGCAACGGGCTAAGCCCCATATAAGCCGCAAGGCCGTCGCAGATCATGATCGCCAACAGAATCGTGCTGAAATCGTGACACCTAGGTTTGCTCACCAGCATTCTGCTGACCCATCCCGCCCCGAGACCGATTCCCAGCGCACCGAACAGGTGATAAGAGGAAAGCAGGAGAGCTTCGTCAATTTTTCCAGAGGTTTCTCCGCTCTCGAAGTAGGCGGAAACAAACATACGCATCATGACAAATAGCAGGATGCAAAAAATATTGTTGAGGGCCACCGTGGAGATCAGCGTCTTCACAAACGGCCCTTTGGCCCGCATCTCCCGAATCAGCGCAATCGTGGTGGCAGGAGCGGTGGATGCCGCGATGGCACCCAACAGAAGAGCCATGGGCCAATTCATGTGAAACAGGCGGGCTGCACCGATCACCACGGTCACCGAGCATCCCACCTCCAGCAGGGAGATGGAAATAATCCGGCGCAGGGAATTATGAATGCGGCGGTAGGAAAGATGCCCGCCAATGCTCACCGCCACGAGGCTCATGGCAAACGTTGAAAGCGGCTGGAGATCGGAGAGATGCTCGTGCGTGCCGATCAATCCAAGGCACGCCGGCCCCACCACAATACCGCCGAGAATATTGCCCGTCACATGAGGAAGCTTAATGAGCTTGGCAATCCACCCGCCAGCAAAACCGGCCAGCACCAAAATGCTCACCACCAGAAATGGGCCGAGCTGACTCGAAGCAACGATCAGCTCAAAAACTTGTCTTAGTGCGTCCATGCAACTCCTGCTCCCCCATCGTTATGCCATCGGATTGTTACGGAGTGTGGCAGAGCAAAAAACAGTTGGCAAGTAAACTGGATGAAATCTCAATAGGATCCAGCATACCGAACCAGGCGGACTCTGCAGCCGCATCTATTCTTGTCTTCCACTATTCACAAACCAATTTCGCTTTTTCAGCCTGTTCATCCAGAATGTTCACCGCCGATTCACGGGCGGAAATAGTGATTAAACGGAGGAGGGTTGCGATAAATCTACTAGTGAAGTAGTACATTACCCTTCCGGAACAACAGCTCTGAGCTGATTCAGCACCTCATCAGGCACTCGGAGCTGTCCGAAACCGGTTCCCAATTTTAGATCGGGTGTGTTTGCTCCGTGATAATCGGTTCCGCCTGTACGTATAAGATCGAGTTCCTCTGCCCACCCTGAAAATTTACGCATGTTTTCCGGCCGGTGTTCGGCATAGTATGTCTCGATCCCGTCGAGGCCATACCCCTTCAGCTCCCCCAGAACCTCGCGCATTTTTGGATCTGGAAGATAGACGGTGGCGGGATGGGCTAAAACGGAAACCCCACCCGCGCGGTGAATGAGATCAATGCACTCTTGTGCCGTATAGCGGGAGCGCTCAACATAGGCGGGGCGTCCCTTGGCCAGCAATAGATCAAACGCCTTTTTTTTGGATTTTACCAAATTTCGAGCTACCAAAGCCTGAGCAAAATGCGGGCGCCCAACGACATCCTTAAGGGCATACTTCCGGACATCACTCCATTGCAGAATATAGCCCAGCTTGTTGAGCTTCTTGAGAATCTCAACATTGCGTTCATCGCGTCCGTTCCGAACCGCCTCGAGCTTTTCCAATAGGATTCCGCAGGTGTGATCGATGAAATAACCCAGTATATGCATCGTTCCACGTTCGCAATGCGCACTGAGTTCAACCCCCGGAACAGCTTCCACGGAGGTGGTTTCGGAAGCGGCCAGCAACTCAGGAATTCCGCCGACGGTATCGTGGTCGGTCAGTGCCAACGCCGTTAGGCCCCGCTCCTCCGCAATAGCCACAAGTTCGGTCGGCGTGTCGGTACCATCGGAATAGATGGAATGAGAATGAAGATCAAGCACAGGTAACTCCTTGAAAATTAGAGTCAGTATAATTGCAACGCGAAGGAACACCAACCCTTCGTTTCAGGAAAGCGGAAGAAACCCCTTTGGGGTTTAATGCCCAAGCACAAAAAAAGCCCCCGGTTTCGGGAGCTTTTTCCAATCGAAAAAACCGATGCTACATCGCGCCGCTGATGTAGGTTTCAAGATTTTTAATTTTAAAGTCCTTTTCGACGATCAAGTATTTTACCACATCGCCGATCGAGATAATCCCGCATAGATTACCATCGCGCAGCACAGGAAGATGCCGAATACGCTTGTCGGTGATCAGCTTCATGCACTCCTCCAAAGAAGTGTCGGGTGTGATGGTCGTCAAGTCGGTGGTCATGATCTCACGTACCTTCACCTCGTGCAGACGCTTTCCTTTCAGAAGCACCTTCCGCATAACATCCCGCTCGGAAATAATTCCAACCACCGTCCCGCCTTCCATAATCAACGCAGTTCCCGCAGAAATCTCTTCCATTTTCTCAATGGCAACACGGATTGTCGCATCCGGATCGACCGTTAGAACATTGCTACCCTTGGAATCCAACAGATTAGATACAGCTCCCATCATACTCTCCTTAAGGTCATTACCTTTGATTGAGCAATCACTATATCCTTCGCAGGGACAAGAACAAGCTTGCTCACTATTTTAGACAAAATCCTAAAACCACTACAGCAAGGTTAGCGTTTTCTCCGCCACCCTTTCGCCATCCAGCCAAGTGACTAACCGCCACGCCCCCCGTTTGTCCTCGACCGGAGCCCAAACTGTATCTCCCAGAAAAAACAGGAAGTCATTGGTCTTAACGTACAGCTCACCGGTAAACGGAGAAGCGATTTCGCCATCGTTGTCCTTAAACGGCGGATGCTCAATGCAGAAGGTGATTTTGCTATTACGCGCATTGCGGATACGAAGGATATAGCCAAACTCAACATCAAGCACCGCCTTGATCTCCATCGTGATTCGAATCAGATTT
>JAOZKS010000430.1 GCA_029935255.1 Pontiella sp. | reverse complement strand
ATCGGCGTAGCGACCGAGCCCGTCGAACCACATGACCTCGATTTTACCGTAATTGGTCAGTAGCTCGCGGATTTGCGGAAAGAGAAATTCTTCGCAATATTGCTCGTTCTTGCCGGCAGCATAGAGCGGATGATTCCAGTCGGGCTGGGAATAGTAGAAGCCGATCTTGATGTCGTATTTCCGGCAGGCATCGACAATCTCCTTGGTGATGTCGCGACCGAACGGGGTGTTCATGATGTCGTAGTCGCTAACCGCCGTATCAAAGGTGCTGAAGCCATCGTGGTGCTTGGTGGTGAATAGGAAATATTTTGCACCGGAATCCTTCACCAGCCTGATCCATTCGTCGGCATTGAAGTCGGCGGCTTCGAGCAACTTGTATTGATTGTCGTAGACCTCCTGCGGAATGCCTTTCGTGACGGTTCCATCGGAGGAATGCTGCGGGCGCGGACCATGCCGCCCCCAGCTCATGGAACAGGGCAGCATGGAGCTTGGACCCCAGTGGACAAAAATCCCGAAGCGCGCATCCTCCCACCACTCCATCGCACCCTCTTTCGCAAACAGCGTCGGGCGCAGTTCTTCCGGAACCGTCTCCACCCACTTAGCAAAATCCTTCTGTTGATAATAGGGTTCGATCCCGTCGGTATGCGGCGGATGGTAATGCTTACCGAAAGAAACGGTTGCAACCAGGACTAGCATGGCGGTTGTTTTTGTGTGGCTCATGGTTATATCCCTCAGTTTTTAAATAGATCAAACTCGTGAATAGCCGGGCCCTCGCCGGGAATATCACTCTGAAATTCGGTAATGAGCAGGCGGATGCGCGCGGTCGTCACCGGAGCGGTCAACTCAAAGCTTTGCGTGCCCAGCTCTTCCCCGGCGACAAGCGACTTCCAGCCATTGCCGTCAGGGATCTGAAGTTCGTACCCTTTGATTCGGCTGTATTTTTCCGACAGGGAAACGCGGCGAAAGGTTTGGGGTTCGCCCAGATCCAGCTCCAACCACGGCTGTTGATCGGATTCTTTAGCCATCCAGAAACGCCAGATATGACCGCGCTCCCGCGATAACCAAGGCCTCGTCTTGAGCTGTTCCTTCGAAATATGATGCTTCTTCCCTCCCTTCTTCGGCTCTTCACCAAAGTGCGTGGAAAGTTCTCCCGTTTCATATTTGGAGATAACCACCGAGGCGGGATAACCATTTATGTTCCCCTCAAGGAACGAGGATGCCGTGACCTCGGCCTCCTTGCTCAAGGAGCTCTGCAGAGAGATCTTAATGACTTCCAGTTCCAATGCCGGTTGGTCCAATTCCAATGCAACAATGGTGTCCGGAGACTGGTGGTATTTCTTATCGAGCTCGATGCGCAAAATGGTTTTGGTTTGTTCAACCTTCACCTTTCCGCCACTTAGGATTTTTGCACCGAGCACCTTGGCGGGCAATGCAGGGAGCTCCAGCACGCCGGAGGGCCACTGCTGGGTGACATGCAGATAGACCGTATTTCCTTTTCGGGTTGAAACACCCCAGTGGTCTGGCGTATAGGGGCCGCCGCGAGTGCCATAGATGGATTCGCCATACTGTTTCAGCCATTTCCCCATCCCCAAATAGACCGCTTTGATTGGCTTAATAATGATGCCTTCCGGGGTTGGCCCAAAATCGAGGAGGAGATTGCCGTCGCCCCCGGAGGAGTCAATCAACAGCCGCAAGCAGGTATTGATGGATTTAATGTTTTTTCCGCCATTCCAGAACCACCCTTCGCCCTGAACAACGGCGCAGGTTTCCCACGGCCAATCCAGCTTGAAAGTGCCCATTTTTTGTTCCGGGGTTGAAAAGGTGATGCCCGGCATATTATTAGGTCCACGACCATTGCTGATCGCATGGGGATTATATTGATTGATCACCTCGCGCACGGCATTCCCGTCAATATAGGCACTGCCACCATCCCACCACAGACCTTGGATGTTTTTGTAGTTTCCAAGCAGTTCGCGAACGTGGTTAATGAGATATTCCTGATACTCAAGCGGATGGTCGACATCGTAGCGCGGATCATACCAATCGGCCTTGGAGTAGTACCAGATCACCTTGATCCCGGCCTCGGCGCAGGCATCCGAAAGCTCCTTGGCGATATCGCGAGCGAACGGGGTGTTCATGATATTATAATCAGTAAACTCCGTATCGAACATACAGAAGCCATCGTGGTGCTTGGTGGTGAATACGATATAGTTCGCCCCCGCAGCCTTAAAGGTTTCAACCCATTCGGTGGCATCAAAGTCCTTCGGATTGAAAACCTGATAAAGATTATCGTAGACTTCCTGAGGAACCCCGTTCTTCCCTATATGCTTTTTATAGTTGCCATCGGAAATCACGGAAGGAAGCGTTTTCTGCGTGGAATTGGCTCCGAGT
>JAOZKS010000429.1 GCA_029935255.1 Pontiella sp. | reverse complement strand
TGGGCATGAGGTCGATGCAGGCGGAGGTGACGATGCCGAAGTTGGCCTGCGGAAACAAACCGTCGAGCGAGGGGCCGACCCCGTGGGAATAGAGGTTTTTGGTCTTGGCGTTTTCGTAGTGGCCAAAGCCAGTCTGGATGGTTTCGCCATTCCCGAGCACGACCTGCATGTTGGAGATTCCATGGGCGCGGGAGTCGAAATAACCGACACCGCGATCCATTGCGTTGCCAATCAAGCTGGTATCGGACGTGGAGCCGGTCACGTTGAGCATGAGCGGCAGGTTGTTCGCCTTGATGTGGTCGAGCAGTTGCCGCTGGGTGACGCCGGGCTCGACGACGGCATAGTGGTATTGGGCATTCACCTCGATGATTCGGTTCATTCCGGCGAGCTCGACAATGGCCGCGCCATCGCGGACGGGAAGGCGTGATCCCATCCCCCATTGCTTGCCGCAGCTTATGGGATAGAGCGGCACGTTGTGCTCGTTGGCCGTTGCAACAATTTTCTGGACCTCTTCGAGCGAGGAGGGCTTGAGCACGGCCACCACCTGTCGGGTGCTCGCGCATACACTTCGGGTGTATTCCGCCAAGGCTTGGGGATCGGAAACCACTGCACCTGCGCCGATATCCCGCCGCCATGCCTCGATTGCCATATCTACGGGGAACGTATTTTTCATCGGGACTATTGGGCAGGGGTCAAAGTTTCCGGGCAGGAATAGTAGCCCAGTGCCGTATGGGCTTGCGGAATCCGAACCGTGACCACAGAGCCCTCGCCTACACGACTTTCAAATTGAAGGCTTCCACGATGCTCTTCGAGCACCTTTTTGGTGATAAACAAACCGAGTCCCGCACCTTTTTCGATGGTGGCGGTATTGTCAAAAGGCTCAAAGATCCAGCGAAGCGTCTTTGTGTCGACCCCACATCCATTGTCCCTAACTTTAATTTCGATCTCGGTGTTGTCCATCGTGCAGGTTACGGAAATTTCCGGGGCGCTCTGTTGCTCGACCGCCGCAACGGCATTGTCGATGAGATTCTGCACGGCACGCTGTAGCTGCGAGCGCTCTCCAAGCATTTCATATTGCTCCTCAACGCCCTCCACCTGCACGGTAAACGAAATCTCAGAATGGCCTGCGACTCCGCGAAAGCATTCGTTGACGAGCTTCGGAATATTTAGCCGCTGCATTTGGGAAAAATCGATGCGCCCCAACGCACGCCATGATTCAACAAGCGCGGAACAGCGCTCAACATTCGTTTCGATCTGGTCAAGATATTCATCCATGCCTGCCGATGTGCACTCCTGCTTTTCCTTCAGCTCGTACGTCAAAAGGTCAAGGTAACCGCGGATGATCGTAAGTGGATTCCGGAGGTCGCGTACCAGCTCGGATGAAGCCGCTCCCAGCGAAGTCAGATTGTTGGTCTTGCCCACCTCCCGCCCGAGCGACTGCGTCATCTTTTTCAACTCTTCCTGCGCCTGTTTTTTCCGGCTGTTCAGTTTGGAGCGGTTAACATATTTTTTGACGACCTCCTGGATTTCCGTCGTATCGAACGGCTTTTGGAGATAGTCGTTTGCGCCAAATCGGATTGCCTTCTGGGCCGTTTCAAGGTCGCCATAACCCGTGAGCATGATGATGGAGACATTGGGGTCGATTTCGCGAATTTCCTGAAGCCCCTCAATCCCGCTTTTTTCCGGCATGCGGATATCCATGATCACCAGATCCGGCTTTTTCTCGCGCAACAATTCCACGCCGCCATCCACCCGGTCGGCCACAAAAACCTCGTAGTCGTATTTAAGCACCATCCGCAAGCTTTCGCGCGGACCGCGCTCATCATCAATAACGAGAACCTTTCCCAACAACTCTTTGACTTCCACTTCCCCTGCCTCCGGTTTAGAACGACAGGGAATATGTCATGCCCACGAGGTTGGAATCAACCTCATAAGCACCGGATGGGGTATTGTCCCGATCATCGTAGATGCTGAATGTGTATGCTAAATCGATAACATGCGCACCAAAGGCGTATCCCAGCCCGACACTCAGGGCATGGCGATCTTCATCCGCCAACAGGTGAGTAACCGTTGCATCGGGGATGGGCGATGGGATGAATGCATAGCCAGCACGGACAACCATCGCGTCCGTAACAAGCCAACTTCCGCCAAGACCAAGCGTAATGGTATCGTCCCAGTTATTAACCACCGGACTAGACGTGCCGCCAGCCGTTAAGGTCTGCGTGTCATTCACCGACCACTGCAACCATTCGAGCTGCGTTTCAATTTGAAGCCGGTCGGTTACTTGAATCCCGTAGCCGAGGCCGATGATATTAGGATATTTAATCGTAGTCTCTAAATCACCCTTATAGTCAATATCAACTCGACTACGATAGGTCACAGCCACGCGCTGGCG
>JAOZKS010000428.1 GCA_029935255.1 Pontiella sp. | reverse complement strand
ATTGACCAAAGAAGTGCGTAGTGTACGAATCGGCGTTTAAATGGCAAGCGGGAAACGGGAGTAAACTTGAAGCGGGAAACTTGAAAAGGGAGTAGCGAAGAATCGACCCGGGTACAGACAGACCGCCTAAAGGAGGGACTACAAACCTTTTTTCAGGCACGGGGATGGGCAAGTTGATAAACTTCTTTGAGGCGTTCGACGGAGACGTGGGTGTAGATTTGCGTGGTGGAGAGCGAGGCGTGGCCGAGCAGCTCCTGCACGCTGCGCAAGTCGGCACCGGCATCGAGCAGGTGGGTCGCAAAGCTGTGGCGCAGGCTGTGCGGGGTGAGCTCGGCATTGAGACCGCAGAAGAGTACATATTTTTTCATCATGCGTTCGATGGACCGTGCGGAGATGGAACCGCCGTTTTTATTCAGGAAGACGGGGCTGCGGGCATTGCGCCGGCCTTCGAGCAACCAGACGTTTTCACGGAGCTCCAGATTCTTCATCAGTGTGCGTGTGGCCGGTGAGCCAAGCGGGCAGAGCCGTTCTTTTTTGCCTTTGCCGCGCACACGTGCCACGCCGGAGAGAAGGTCTATGCTTTCTTCGGGCAAGATGACCAGTTCGTTAATGCGCATGCCGGTGCTGTAGAGCAGCTCCAAAATGGAAGAATCGCGGGCGACCATATATTCGCGCCACAGCTTTTGTTTCGGATTGGTCGACTGCTGGGTTTCTGCGTATTTCTCCGGGGCATCCAACAGCTTCCCCACTTCCGTCACAGAAAGGATCTGCGGCAGATAACTCCCCTTCTTCGGCAGGTTCAGACCACTGAACGGATTGAGCTCCACATATTCTTCGCGGAGCAGAAACTTGTAGAATGAGCGCAATGCGGAGAGCTTCCGTCCGGTCGTGGTGGGTGCGAGTTCGAGCTTCTGAAAAAAAACGAGAAACTTGCGTGCAGAAAACCGGTCGGCCGCTTTCCAATTGTAAGGCGGTTGTGCATCCTCGCCCCAGATGATTTCACAATACTGCCGGATATCGATCAGGTAGTTGCTGATCGTATGTTTGGAGGCATTCTTCTCGCCTTCGAGATACTGCACAAAATGCTCTATGCAAGGGTCGTTCATCAGAGCCGAAAGAATATAAACCACGAAGACTCGAAGTACACCAAGCAACTAAATCAGGGATTCCCCTTCGTGCTCTTCGAGCCTTCGTGTTTAAACTTATGCCTCCGTTGATTCTTCTTTTTTTGGTTTGGGCACGCGCGGGGCGGGCAGCTCGTGTGCTTCCTGCAACTCCGCATAGTTCGGGATCTGCACGGCGTATTTTGCAACGGTCCGCTTCAAGGCCGCGACCTGCCGATCGGAAAGCGTTCCCTTGGCCTTGAACTGCCCGGAGAGCGATTCGATGAATTCCTTGTCATCAAATACCCGCTTCCCGCGTTTAACCGGCTCCGCCCATTCCGTCACCAATTCAAAGGCGGAAAGGATCGGAGCAATCACAGGATCGGCCACCACATCCTTTTTCTCGTCGAGCTTAAGTTCAATGCGGATGGCATCGAAGTTTTCGATCTGCTCGGAATATTTGGTAAGCAGGGTATCGAGGTAGGCCACCTGTCGCTCGCTCAGACGCTTGCCCATCTTGACCTGATCGCCGAGGGAGGTGATGAACTTTCCGTCATCGTAGGTCCGCTTGCCGACACTGCGCGGCTCCTCATAGTTAACCGCGCCCAACAGCTCCAGCTTGCGCGACGTATCGGGGCGCACGGCCTCCGGTTCGACAAGCTCCAGCTCGGTGGCGATGGCCCCGGGCACCTGCTTGATATAGCGGCAGCACATTTTATGCAGCATTTCGCCCTGACGCTTGGAAAGCCGTTCCCCTTCGCCCACCTTTTCCTTCAAGTCCTCAAAGGTTTTATGGTCGTCGTAGGTCCGCCGCCCCGACTTCACGGGCTCCGCCCATTCGGCAACACTTCCCAACGCCTGAAAACATTTTTCCACAAAGGCGGGTTCTGCTGTTTCCTTCGCATGTTCGATCCATTCGAGCAGCGAGGGATAGAATTCCCGCATCATCGCCGTCCAGTCGATCTTGCCCTCCTCGATCGCGTCGAGTTTGCTTTCCATGTCGGCGGTAAAGTGCGCTTCGAACAGATCGACCTTGTTGTCGGACTTTAACTTTTCTTCGGTCTTGAGGATGAGTTCGATGAGCTCCATGCCCAGCGGAGTCGGAACGAGCGAACGCTTTTCCTTAAGCACATATTCACGCTCGTCGAGCTTCGACATGATGGCGGCATAGGTACTCGGCCGCCCCACCCCATTTTCCTCCAGGGCCTTAATCAGCGAGGCTTCCGTGAAACGTGCGACCGGCTTGGTTTCCTTTTGCTCGGTCAACCAATCGAGCACGTCGAGGTTTTCGCCCT
>JAOZKS010000427.1 GCA_029935255.1 Pontiella sp. | reverse complement strand
TGCTCGCCGGAAACATTGGCGAGGCCCTCATCACCACCGCCACCGGACTGGTGATCGCCATTCCCGCCATGTTCTTCTTCTTCTACTTCAAGAAGGGCTTCCAGAAAACGCTCGCCACGCTCGGTCGCAACATTGGCTTCCTGTTCGACGCGCTTGAAACCGGAAAGGAACCCGTCAGCTTCATGGATCTCGAAACCCTCGAAGCCATGGACGGGGAATAGTCTTCCAACCCTTGGAAGAGGAAGAGGAAATGAAACTCGCACCCAGACCCACCGACGACGACCTCGAAGTCGACATGTCCCCGATGATCGACATGGTCTTCCTGCTGTTGATTTTCTTCATCATTGCGTCGCAGGTGATCGACGAAAAGCCGAAGGCCGATATTCCGTATGCCGCCTATGCCAAGGTGCCCGAGGATACCACCGGGCGCCTGATGATCACCGTGACGCAGGACGAAAAATATTTCGTCGGGCAGATCGAGATCGATTCCATCGAAGCACTCACCGAACGGCTCGCGCTCGAAATCGAGGCCGACCCCAACCTGCGTATCCTCATTCGTGCCGACGGCGACACGAAATACAAGATCAACGAAAAGGTTATCACCGCCTGCGCCGAAGTCGGCGCGAACGACCTGATCTATTCGGCCTTCGAGGAATAGCATGAACCTGAGCAAAAACTACGAAGATATTAAACTCGAATTGCAGATCGCGCCGCTCATCGATGTCGTGTTCCTGCTGCTCATCTACTTCATGGTCACCGCCGCGCTCATCAAGAAGGAGGGCGACATCTCCTTCATGCTGCCGGCCAACATCGCGGCCGAAGACATGGTCGAAATCCCCGTCGAAGTGCTCATTGAAATCACCAACGACGGCACCGTGCAGGTCGAAGGCATGCGCTTCTCGCGCGATGACAAGGCCCTCGACGACCTCGTGCTGCAGATCCAGGGGCTCAAGCAGATCGCCGCCTCGCAGCGCTCGCCGTTTTTCGTGAACATCCTGCCGCACCAGGACGCGCTGCACCGCCGCATCATCGACGTGATGGACGCCTGCGCCGCCGCCGGAGTCAAGAGCCTGAGTTTCAGCAAGGCCCAGTGAGAACTTGAATGAAGAAATGGAATAAAAAAAGAAAAGGGATCACCAAGGGCGCGCCAAGCGGGTTGGCGATCAGTGTGGTCATCCATGTTGCCGCCTTCCTGCTGGCCGGGTTGCTCGTGGTCTTCGAAGCCATCAAGCCCGAAGAGGTGAAATTCGTGCCGCCCAAGGCCGTCGAGCGACCGAAGATGAAGCTCAAAAAGCCGAAGGTGAAAGTCAGGAAAACCTCCAAGCCCAAGCCGACGACGCGCATCGTCACCAAGGTGCAAAAAGCCAGCATGCCCGACATCCAGCTGCCCGAAATGAGCGGCATGAGCGAAGGCCTCGTCGGCGGAATCGGCGGGTTCGAGATGATGCCGGATCTCGGTCAGGTTACGCTCTTCGGCGGCGGCCAGACGATTGGCAACGACTTTGTCGGCACCTTCTACGACTTTAAGCGGGACCGAAGGGGTAAGTCTTTCGCAATGGATCCTTCTGAGTTTGTAGCTGAACTCACCAAATTTGTGGGCAGCGGTTGGAAAACCTCGCGGCTGGCCAGATATTATCGCTCCCCGAAAAAACTCTACGCCACGGCGTTTATGATTCCGACGGTGCGGTCTTCGGTTGCCCCGTCGGCCTTCGACGAGATTGACACGGGCGGCTGGTGCTGGATGGCGCACTACAAGGGACAACTGGTCTACCCGGAGGATATCAAATTTCGCTTCTGGGGGCACGGGGATGACGTGATGGTTGTTCGTGTCGATGGCGAAGTGGTTCTCAATGCGTGTTGGCCTGCGGGAGGATGGGGTTCTTATGATATTGGCGGAACCTGGTTGAGTTCGGCTAAGAATGATTTTCGGTTCTATCTGGGCAACAATCTTTCGCGGGGGGGGGATTGGATCGAGCTCAAGGCGGGCGAACCTAAGAATATGGAACTGATTCTTGGGGAGGTGCCGGGCGGCGGATTTTGCTCGATGCTGACGGTGGAGGTCGAGGGCGAGGAGTATGAGCGCAACCGCCAAGGCGGTCCGATTCTGCCCATCTTTAAGACCACTGAACCTTCGTTCGATCTAATGGATGCGATCTACCGCAATATGGTTGCCAATGAGGCCTCGGTCACGAACGGCCCGATTTTCCGCGATTATATTCTGAAGCCCCGCACGAACCAGGTGGCGGAGGTCGATGCCGAGATGGTGGAGGAAAAAGAGCCGGAATCGAAAATACGTACATGGACCACCACCTCTGGAAAGCAGTTTGTTGCGGAATATATTGCCGTGGTCGGCGACAAGGTGGCGGTCAAGACGGTCAAAGGGAAGCAACTGAAAGTTGCGATGACCGAGCTGT
>JAOZKS010000107.1 GCA_029935255.1 Pontiella sp. | reverse complement strand
TTGACGCTTGAGTCGGGTGCCACCTTAACCTCGGGGGTGCTCTCGGCTAACGCCAACCGATGGGGGGGCACGAACACCTACATCGCTATGCAAGGTGGATCGTCCTATACGTTTAAGGCGGGCGGACCGCTCGCTACAGCGGCGCAGGTCGATGAAATTCACGGCACGTGGATTCGTGCGATTAACGGTGCGACGCTTGATCCGACGGTGCGTTCCGATGATGGCTACCTCACGGTAACGGCAACGGGTGGTGCCAATCCAACGCCTTATAGCGATTGGGCAACGGAATGGGATCTTTCCGGTTCCGATACCAACGAGACGGCCAACCCGGACGGGGATGCACTGTTGAATATCGAGGAATTCGGTTTGGGCGGAAATCCGACCAGTGATGTCGATTCGGCTGTTTACCCGGTCTACACCATGAAATCGGGTGGGGGTTCCAACTGGATTGAGAGCGTCTATCGTCGCCGCACTGACTATGATGACGCGAATGTCCAATTGAGCTACTATCTGGAGCTCAATGATAGTCTGACCTTTGGAATCTGGACCAATGACGGCTATCAGGCCGAAGTGGGTGTTGGAGTTATAAATGCGGAATTTAATTCCGTGACCAACCTGATTCCAACGGATGCGGACGCGTCGTTCATCCGTTTGATCATTGAATAAATATAATGCAAAACGGGGAGCCCCGCTTATGGGGCTTTTCCCATATTTAGATATAAATTTGTATTTGCTAAAGGCCGCTCCGGATATGGGTGTAAGCGTCTTTTCGGCAACCTCCATGACACGATTACGAGGAGGTGTTTGCGCGGGATGACTTCCACTGAACGGGTGTCCAGTCGACCGCTCTTCATCCAACAAAAGTCCTGTGAAAGTTGCAGGGCTTTTGTTGGATGAAGAGCAGGCTATCAAGCGACTGAAACAGGATATGTCGAAATAAAAGTATTTTTATCGAATATTGTCGCAGAATATCCAGGGGCTTGGCCCGTGGGAGTATCACTTTAAAGTCAGGAGTAATGCAGTGATGAATAACAAGTCTAAACGTTTTATATCGATGAGCATAGTTGCTGTTTTTTTCGCCGGCAGCATAACCACGGCTTATGCTGCCGCAGGAAGACAAACGAAATCATCTGCCGAGGTGCTGGGCTGCGTCGAGTCCGACTATGATTGGTGGCGCGAGGCCAAGTTCGGTGTATTTATCCATTGGGGACCCGGAGCAACCCTTTATCGCCATGGCGGGGGGCGCGAGGTTCCGAAAGGTGCGCCTTCCGGGAAGCTGAAATCGTTCAATGCCCGCAACGAACCGGTACCGGAAGATATATATAACGGGGAGTATCTGAAGTACCGAAACACAACCAAGAAAGTGCCTGCTGCGATTTATGACAATCTATACCGTGTATTCAATCCGGAAAAGTTTGATGCATGCCTGGGTGAAAATGATTCAGGATGCCGGGGCCGGGTATGTGGTTTTTACGACAAAGCATGGGGATGGTTTCAATATGTTCGACAATCCACATTCGGACTACGACGTGATGATTTCTCCCTATAAAAAAGATATCTGCAAGGAACTATCCGATGCCTGCCATAAGGCGGGTTTGCCTATTCTTTGGTACTATCTGACCGGGGATGGATATGATGAGCGCTTTGATGCGTCGAATCCCGAACCCTATCATGAATATTTTTACAACTCGGTGGAAATCTTGCTGACCCGATACGGTAAAATTGCGGGCATTTGGTGGGATGGTGGCTCGAGTAAAATGAATATGCCGGTGGAGGAGGTTTATCGCATGATGCATAAGCATCAGCCGGGTCTGATTTCCAACGGACGCTTGGCCGGAGTGAATACCCCCGGTCTTAAATTTGAAACCCCAGAGCAACGTATGGGGTCGTTCAATAATAGCCGTCCGTGGGAGACTTGTGCTGTGATTCATGATTCCGCATGGTTCTGGAATGGTGGAAAAAATGTTAAATCCTTAAATATCTGTCTGCGTATGCTGATTGATTGTGCAGGAGGAGACGGAAATCTACTGCTTGATTTCGGGCCTTCAGCTGATGGAAGTGTGGAGCCGGAAGTAAAGCAACGTTATCTGGCGATGGGCGACTGGCTTAAGAAGTATGGTGAGAGTATTTATAAGACGCGAGGAGGGCCGTATAAGCCAGGCCACTGGGGAGTCTCTACTCGAAGGGATGATACGATTTATCTTCATATCACACAGGTGTGGCCTCAAGGACGTTTCACCCTTCCGGCCTTGCCCGGAAAAGTACTTTCCTGCAAGGCGCTGACTGGAGGAGATCCAAAATTTGAGCAGACGGAGGATCATCTTATTATTACGATGGATTCGAAAGATCATGCGTCTCCGGACACCATCCTTGAGTTGACGTTAGACCGCTCGGCGATGGATATAATTCCAATTGAGACTCTAGTGAGTGAGCCCTCCCTGACTATGAATGCCAAGGTTGCCGCTTCCAGCAGCATCGCTCCAGATTCGCAGAAAGGTTCCCCGGAAACTGTTGTGAACTATAACTTTGAAAGCGGAAAAATCACCAAACAGTATGGTGAGGATTCAGATGAAAGTGAGCTTCATATCCAAAAAGATACTTCGATGGGCATATTGTTTTCTGCAGAGGATCAGGCACGCATCAAAAGGAAGATTGGCTCAAATCATCGCGGACATTTTTGGCGGCATTGGAAGCCCAAATCCCTGGACTCAAAACCTTGGATCGAGGTCGATATGGGTCGTGCACAAACCTTTAGTAAAGTCGAGATTCGGGAGCTGTATGGCCAGATCAAGGCGTATGAGCTTCAATCTTGGGATGGCGAGCAATGGCAGACGTTCTACGAAGGGGAGTCGGTTGGTTTTTTGTTTGTTAAATTAATTGAACCAATCACGGCGCAACGGGTTCGACTGCAAATTAATAAGACGAGTGGCGCATCGCCGTCACTGGTCTCTTTCGATCTATTTTAATAGTTGACTGGGGAGGGGTTAGGTCTGAGACTTTCTCCTCCAATTCTTGACCTGATCTCATAAATATAATTCGTGTCTGACGCGGGTGAATTAAAAATAAAGGTGCGATAATGTTAAAAAATATTTCAATATGTGTGGCTCTCCTACTGCTTATTGCTGGTGCATCCAGCCAAGGTGAGGCCCGTTCTGCTGAATCGACTAGTCAGCCTAATATTGTCTTCATCCTGGCGGATGATATGGGGTATGGCGATATGCGTGCCTTGAATCCTGAGTGCGTATATCCCACGCCTAATTTGGATCGCATGGTCAATCAAGGGATCGCTTTTACTCAGGGCTACTCAGGTTCTTCCATTTGCACGCCTACGCGCTATGGGCTGCTGACGGGGCGCTACTGCTGGCGTGATAATATCGGTCTTGCTGGTAATAATGCTAGCCGCTTTCTTTATGATGGGCAAAAGACGGTGGCGAATTTGCTGCGTGAGAATGGCTACGATACCTACATGATTGGCAAGTGGCATTTGGGGACGAGTTTTACTTACAAGAATGGCGAAGTTCCTCCGATGCGAAAAGGTTTAGTGGATGAGCAAATTGATTGGGAAGCTGATTTCTATGGAGGACCTGTTGATCATGGCTTTGATTACTGGTTTGGTATTTCTGGAAGCTTAGACTTTGCTCCCTTTGTGTATATGGAAAATCGTCGTGTGACAGTCATCCCGACTGAAAAAATGGCTTACGACGGTCAGAAGCATCGTTTCGGTAACCGCAAGGGAATGGCGGATCCTAATCTGCAGCCAGAGCAAGTGTTAGGCGACTTTGCTCGTAAGACCGCAAAGGTCATTCGCGAGCATGATTCGGAGAAACCATTCTTTATCTATATGCCGCTGAGTGCGCCGCACGCCCCAGTGGTTCCCAGTGCCGAGTGGCTGGGTAAGAGCGGTATCGGCAAGGAGGGCGATTTTCGCATGGAAGTCGACTGGGTCGTTGGTGAAGTCTTAAAGGCGATCGACGAGAAGGGGATCACTGGCGACACTCTGGTCATGTTCTCTGCGGATAACGGCACCTCTCCGGCTTGTTATTCGAAACTGATGGCGGCTGGGCACGATACTTCCGATGGGCGACGTGGTTTCAAATCGACACAGTTTGAAGGTGGGCACCGTGTGCCTTTTATTGCTTATTGGCCAAACGAAATTGAGGCAGGGCAAACGACTGCCGAGCTAGTGACGTTGGAAGATTTCTATGCGACCTGTGCCGACATCATCGGCAAACCGTTGCCCTCTGAGGTTGCGGATAGCGTGAGCTTTTTGCCGATGTTCAAGGGCAAGAAGGCAAATTCTGAGGATCGTGATGTGATTGTGAGTAGTATTAGTAATCAGCTCATCATTCGCCGCGGGCGCTGGAAGCTGATTTGCTATCCCGAGGAATATGCTGTCGCGCGTTTTTCTATGAACTCTCCTGCTGAGCGAGATGCATTCAATGCCGCGCGCAAGGCCTATTCACGGTCTGGTCCTGACTTTGATAAGCCGTATTATGAAAATGTAATTCTATATGATATTATAAGCGATGTTGCCGAGACCACGAACGTTGCGAAGCAGTACCCTGAAACGGTCAGCACGCTTGCGAAATATGGTTTGCAGAGCATTGAAAATGGACGTTCCAATCGCGGGGAAGTGCTTCCGTCAACTATTAAATACCACCAAATAAATTTACTAAAAAGTCTTACGCAATTCTAGCCGTCGGGGACGGGAGCCTTGATCCGCTTCCGTTCCAATCGCTATAAACTAATATAACCAAAAGCGGTGAAAAATATCTACTATTTTGATCTATTCGACAATCGAACGGAGACAACAGATATTGCGGATTAGCATCCGGAGCAAGTTTTAATGATGAAGAAGAAGCTATCTGCAGGGTCATCAACCAAGCCTCGAAATGGAGCAAGTAATTACCCTGTTAGACACGAATTTAACAAGACGATGTGAGAAAATCTGTTTTCACCGACTATTAACGCCAGAAATGAATATGAATAAATTAAGAAAGTGGAGAGCGTTGAATTTCACCGTTATTCTCTACTGGTATTTATTTAGGCGATGAGGCCTGCGCCGGGTGATGGAAAAACTTTAATAAATAAGGAGAATTTATGATGTATAAGGCTGTTTTAATGTCACTCACTTGTTCGCTACTGGCTGGACTGTCGAGTCTGGGGGAAGAGCGTTCTGGTAAACTAGATGGTCGACCTAATATTGTCTATATCCTGGCCGATGACATGGGGGTTGGTGATGTAAGAGCCATTAATCCTGAATGTCCGTTTCCGACCCCCAATCTCGACCGGATGGCCGATGAAGGAATGGTGTTCTATCAGGCCTATTCGGGAAGTTCCATCTGCACGCCGACGCGTTATGGCACATTGACCGGACGCTATTGCTGGCGAGATCGCATTGGATTAGCTGGATCGTATGCCAGTCGAATGATGAATGAAGGAACACGAACCGTGGCGAATCTGTTGAAAGAGAACGGATACGCTACCTATTGCGTGGGCAAATGGCATCTGGGCACGAGCTGGACCTATAAAGATGGAAGCGTTATGCCGAATAAAAAAGGCGGTGATGATACCCAAATTGATTTCACCAAAGATTTTTATGGCGGGCCGCTGGATCATGGGTTTGATTACTGGTTTGGGATCGCGGGAAGTTTGGACTTTCCTCCGTATGTGTATTTGGAAAATCGGCGGGCCACAATCGTGCCGACGGAGATGCTGATTGGTGGTGATAAGTTCCATCGTTTTGGTAAACGTAACGGATTGGCGGACCCGGATTTGCAGCCGGATCAGGTCTTGGGAGACTTTACCCGCAAAACGGTGGAAATCATCGAAAATGCTTCTGCTACTGAACCGTTTTTTATCTATTTCCCCTTAAGTGCACCTCATTCTCCGGTTGCACCCTCTCCCATGTTTAAGGGTAAAAGCATTTGTTCACAGGCAGATTTCCGCATGGAAGTAGACTGGACCGTGGGAGAAGTTTTCAACGCATTAGAGAAAAAAGGCATTGCGGACAACACACTGGTCTTCTTTTCGGCAGATAATGGAAGCGATCCGAATACCACAAAATATTTCACGAAAATCGGTCATGACACAGCAGAGGGAAGAAGTGGAAACAAGGCGACTTGCTGGGAAGGCGGTCACCGTGTGCCCACATTGGCCTATTGGCCCCAGGTCATTAAGACGCCCGGCAAAGTGGAGAAAAGAAACATCACCTTGGAAGATTTCGTGGCCACCTGTGCCGATATTATCGGAGTGGAAAATCTTGAGACCGCAGTCGATTCCGTAAGTTTTTATCCTTACCTAAAGGATGAAGACATCGAACGCGGCCAGAGAAACGTCATCATCAGCGACAAGAATCATTTGATTGCCCGCCTGGGTCATTGGAAAATGATCTATATTAATGAAAACGACCTGAGGAAAACCGGCGGAGGGGGTTATGTAAGGATCGATGACAGTGCCCCTTGGAATGAGCGAGTAACGCTCTTTAATTTGCAGGAAGACGTTAAGGAAATGAGTAATGTTGCCATCGCAAATATTGAAAGAGTCAAACTGATCAATCGATATGTCCATGATGCCATTATTGATGGCCGCACGAATGCGGGAGAACCCGCCAAGCTGCTTCCCCATGACCAGCATAAAAAACATAACGGCAGGCAAGACACGATGAAGACCATTGAGCTGATCGAGAACTTATGAGGGCTCTACCATCATAAAACGACGTAGCGTGAAGAATTACATCTGTCAAACGGGCAGGATTCTGCGCGGTTCTTGGATTGGTCAGTATAAAAAGGAGAAGAAAAGATGATGAGAAAACAGATGTTGATTGTTTTATTTTTGGGGTTTGTGTTCGGGTCTTATTCGGCATTTTCCGCTGTAGCGGCAAAACCTAATTTTATTGTTTTGTTGGCGGATGATATGGGATGGGGAGATGTCGGATATAATGGAAATACGGATATTCATACGCCCGAACTCGATAAAATGGCTGGGGAGTCCATGATGCTTACTCGGGCGTATTCGGCGCACCCAACCTGTACGCCGAGCCGGTACGCCATGCTCACGGGGCGTGCCCCCAGACGTTCAGCATCCGGTGTGAATGTCGGCCATATGGCAGATGAAGAGATCACGATCGCCGAGATCCTCAAGAATGACTTCGGTTACCGCACCGCGTTTTACGGAAAATGGCACCTGGGCGTGTTGGCTATGTCTGAACCTAACGGACATCGAGGGGGGATACCCGCTCAAGCTAGGAATCTCATGCGGCCTGATATGCAGGGATTTGACGAATATTTGGCCTCAGAAAGTAATATGATCACCCATGATCCTTATCTTTTTCCTATCTTTGAGCGCTGGAATTTTCCGCCGGAAAAAAGAGATGCCATCATCAAAGAAACCATGGCGGATACATCAGGCAAAGAACTCAAGTGGCCCGTCTGGAATGCGCCGAACAACTCTTGGCCGGAAATTGTAGAAGGGCAGAAGAGCGCCCCTTCCTTTAATTACTACTGGAAAGGCCCGGAAGAAAAAGAGACAGAAAACATCAGTGGCAGTACGGCTAAGCTGCTTATGGATCGGGCGGTGGATTTTATTGATCGTTCTCATGCAGATGAAAAGCCATTCATGATTCAGCTGTGGTTCCACGTGCCTCACGTTCCACTGTGTGCCAGCAAGGAGGCTCAGGAATTGTATAAAGGCAGGAGTATAATGGAACAGGCCTATTTCGGCAGTATTACCGCAATGGACACCCAAATCGGGCGTCTGCGGAGAAAACTGAGGGAGCTGAACATTGCAGAAAACACCCTCATCGTTTTCACCAGTGATAACGGCGCGAAATCTCCGGAGAGGGATCCGGGTTCTGTAAAGGATCTGCGCGGCGGGAAAGCCACCCTCTGGGAAGGAGGCATTCGTGTTCCCGGTATTATCGAGTGGCCTGCCGTGATCAAAGAACCGGTTGTCACGGATGTTCCGGTGGTCGGCTTTGATTATTTCCCGACCTTGATTGCCGCGCTTGGCTATGAGATCTCTGGGTACCCACTGGATGGGGTCAATATGTTGCCGTTAC
>JAOZKS010000007.1 GCA_029935255.1 Pontiella sp. | reverse complement strand
TATCCAGCTCAACGTGGCCGGGCGCTCCATCGACTTCCGCGTATCGACCCTCCCCACCCAATTTGGAGAAAGCGTCGTCCTTCGTGTACTCGATCGCTCCAACGTCCAGCTCGATATCGACCACATCAACTTCCCGAACGACATCTATGAATATTTCATGGAGGACATCAAAAAGCCCAATGGCATCATCATCGTCACCGGGCCGACCGGTTCAGGAAAAACCACCACGCTTTATGCCGCACTCCAGCAAGTCAACCAGGTGGAAAGCAAAATCCTCACCGCCGAAGATCCGGTGGAATACGATGTTGAAGGCATCCTCCAACTTCCCATTCGCGAAAACATCGGTCTCACCTTTGCATCGGCTCTGCGCTCCTTCCTCCGGCAGGATCCCGACATCATCATGGTTGGCGAAATCCGCGACCTCGAAACCGCACAGATTTCCATTCAAGCCTCCCTCACCGGCCACCTGGTCTTCAGCACGCTGCACACGAACGATGCCGCCGGAGCCATCACCCGCCTAATCGATATGGACGTGGAGCCCTACCTCATCGCCTCGTCGCTCGAAGCCGTACTGGCCCAACGCCTCGTACGCACCATTTGCACCCACTGCAAAAAAGCCTACCGCCCCGACGACGAGACCCTCGAACAGCTCGAGCTCGTCCGCGAACAAGTGGGTGAACAACCCTTCTTCAAAGGCTCTGGATGCGAATACTGCAACCACACCGGCTACAGCGGTCGCCGAGCCATTTTTGAATACCTGCGGATCACGGATCGTCTACGGGCGGACATCATCGACCGCAAACCAACGCTCACCTTGCGCAACAAGGCGAAGGAACTCGGCATGCGCACCCTGCGCGAAGACGGCATCCGCTGCATCTTCGAGGGCCACACCACCGTCGAAGAAGTGGTTCAATACACTTGAGGAACAACCGAATGCCAAAATTTAAATACAGCGCTCACGACATCAACGGCTCTGAAAAAAAGGGCTCGGTCAATGCTGCCAACCCCACGGAGGCCACGGCACAACTACGCAGCAAGGGGCTTTTTCCGACCGAGGTCGTCGGTATCGAATTAAAACTTCCAGCCGCCGGGAAAACCACCCAGCGCCGGGTGGGGCTGGATATGGAAATACGGTTGCCATCGGCTTTTTCCATCGTACACCCCAAACAGCTCATGGTGCTCACCCGGCAAATGGCCACACTAATCCACGCCGGTCTGCCGTTGCTCCGGGGACTGAACGTGCTGGAGAGACAGGAAAAAAATCCGGCCTTAAAAAAAGCGATTCACGAAATTTCCGAATCCATCGAAGGCGGAAGCAATTTCGCCGATGCACTGGCCGCGCACCCCCGAATCTTCAACAAGCTCTACGTCAACATGGTCAAGGCCGGGGAGGCCGGTGGCCTCCTCGATGTGGTTCTCGAACGCATGGCCTCCTACATGGAAAAGGCGCAGAAAGTGAAAAACAAAGTCAAGAGCGCCATGACCTACCCCATCGTCGTGCTCCTCGTTTCAAGCGGCATCATGATTTTCCTGATGGTGGCCATCATCCCCCGATTCGAACAAATCTTTGCCGATATGCTCGAAGGCCGGGCGCTCCCTTCGCTTACCTTATTCGTGATGGGCGTGAGCGAATACATCCAGAACAGCTGGCCTATCATTCTGGCCGCCTTCGCGGGAATTGCGCTTATCATGGCTCTGCTCCAACGTTTTCACATGGGTCGCGTGGCGGTGGATTCGGTGAAACTAAATCTACCCCTGTTTGGAAATTTATCGCGTATGGGTATGCTCGCGCGTTTCGCCCGCACCCTGGGCACCCTGATGGAGTCCGGCGTACCCGTTCTCCAGGCACTCACCATTGTGAAGGAAACCCTCGACAACGAACTCATCGAGCAAGCCGTTCAGGAGATCCACGACAACATCAAGGAAGGCGAGCCGATGGCCGCCCCGGTGGAGGCCAACCGTATTTTCCCGCCCATCTTTGGCGGTATGGTCGAAGTCGGGGAAGAAACCGGAGAGCTACCCGCCATGCTGCTCAAAGTGGCCGACATGTACGACGACGAGGTCGACAATACCGTCGCAGCTCTGAGTTCCATCATCGAACCCCTGCTCATTGTCATTCTGGCGCTCGTGGTCGGCACCATTGTGATTGCCTTGTTCCTGCCCATGGTGTCTATTATCGGGAACTTAAGTTAAGCCCTAATCGAAAAGAGAGATTTGCCATGAAAGCATTGCTAATTGTCGCCCACGGGAGCCGCCGCAAAGATTCCAACGACGAAGTCCGCCGACTGGCGGATCGAATCCGGGAAAACTCCGGCCCCGCTTTTAACTTTGTAACCTGCGCCTTTCTGGAAATCTCCAGTCCGCAGGTCGACTCCGCCATCGCAGATCTCGCCGAAGAAGGGGTCACCGACATTCTGGTATTCCCCTACTTCCTTGCCGTCGGCACCCACGTATCCTGCGATATTCCGCGCATCATCGATGAAGAAAAGGAAGGCTATCCGAATATCCATTTCGAAATTCTCCCCCACCTCGGCGCGCTCCAAGGCATCAGCTCCCTGATCCTGAAGCAGATCTACAAATCAGCCCCGGCAACCGCCTGAGGCAAATCTAAAACAAAACCCATTGATTCCCAACCCAAGGAAAAAAAATGAAATTCAATGTCGATCAGGATCTATGTATTGGTTGTGGCGCATGCGAAGAAACATGCCCCGAAGTTTTCGAATTGCCCGCTGGCACATCTGAAGTAAAGCTCGACCCCGTCCCCGAAGCACTCCAAGCCAGCGCTCGCAGAGCCGAAGAGGGTTGCCCGGTCGATGCGATTTCACACACCGAATAGTCCTGCTTCTGATACCATTGCGGAGGGTAGCCCGACCGAAAGGGTGGGTCCCGGGGACGAATCTTGAACGCTTGCCAAAGACGACCTCGCAACCCTATCAAGTGGGTTGCCAAAAAGATGCTTACGGCCTTCTGCTAATTCCGAAAAACGAGGACCCTGATCGAACGGATTCACGACTCGCTCTTCCGATTCAAGAAACCGGGCTTGTATTCCAGCGGGCAGGCTTTACCCTTCCTCACTTACTGTCGGAGAAGAACCATCGCCCAGGAAGAAACCAGAATTAGCCGCTACCTCATTCCTCACCGCAAAGAAATTTTTGCGACCGGGGTGTGCGTACTCATTGCGGTAGGCATCAACCTCTACCTTCCTTACATCATGCGGCTGATCATTGACGGCCTGAAGGAAAAAACATTGGATCAGCCCGCGCTGATCCAACTGCTCTCGACCTACTTTCTGCTCGGGGTGGTGTCGGTGGTTTTCTCGCGGTTTCTGCGTAAGATCCCCCTGAAGCTTTCGCACAAAGTCGAATATGCCCTGCGCTCCGATGTGTTTGGGCATCTTACCCAGCTCGACCAGGAATATTACCGCGGCGAGCGAACGGGCGATCTGATGACGCGGATGTCGTCGGACATCAATATTATCCGCGACTCCATCGGCCAAGGCTTGCTGCAAGGCATTCGAACCCTCGCGGTTCTCATCTTCGCCTCGATTGTAATGGCCCTCACCGATCCCGGTTTGGCCTGGCTGGTCTTCTCGCTGTACCTTCCGATGGTGGGAATCTTTTTCCTCATCCTGCGCAAAATGCGAAGGCAGCAGAAAGACCTTCAGGAACATGTGTCGGAGGTCTCTAATTTTTGTCAGGAAAGCTTTGCCGGCATCCGTACACTCAAAGGTTTTGCACTGGAGCGGCGGCGGAACAATCAATTCGAAGAACTCAACAGCGACCTCGTTAAAAAGAACATGCTGTTGCAGGTATCCCGCCAAAGCCTCTGGCCGTTTATGGCCTTTTGGTTCAGCCTCGGCATGATTCTGATCCTCAACTTCGGCGGCCGCAGAATCATCACGGGCGAGCTGACGCTCGGCACGCTGACCCAGTTCATCCAATATCTGCTCTACATGCAATGGCCGCTACTCGCACTCAGCTGGACGATGAGCATGCTACAGCGCGGCAAGGTCAGTTGGATCCGTATTCGCGAGATTCTCGAAAGAGAATCCTCGCTCGAATGCCGAATCTCGAATCAGGAACCGCAGAATAGTAAAGTGGATGCCCGCATCCAGTTTCAGGACGTTGACCTGGCCATTCAAGGGCGAACCTTCCTGAAGGATATCAATCTCGATATTTCCGCAGGAACCACGCTGGGCATCACCGGCCCGACGGGCAGCGGGAAGACCCTGCTCGTCTCGCTTGTTGCACGATTGATGGATCCGACCGACGGGTCCGTCTTGGTCGGCGGAATAGATATACGCAACCTCTCACTCGCTCAACTGCGCGGGATGATTGGCTTCGCCGCCCAGGAACCCATACTGTTTTCCCGAACGCTGGAACACAACATTGGCTTCGGCGTAGTCAACCCGGATAAAACCCTCATTGGCTGGGCGGCGGACATTGCTCACCTGCGCGACGATGTGGAAGGTTTCCCTGAACAATACCAAACCATGCTCGGCGAGCGCGGCGTAACCCTCTCTGGCGGACAGCGCCAACGCACCTCCATCAGCCGCGCGATTGCGCGGCGCCCCGACATCCTGATTCTCGACGATGTGCTCTCCGCCGTCGACACCCAGACCGAAGCGGCCATCATGGGCAAGCTCCAACCGGTGATGAAAGAACGCACCACCCTGTTTGTCAGCCACCGCATTTCGACGCTCCGCTATGCCGACGAAATCGTCGTCATCGAAAACGGGTGCATTACCCAGCGCGGAAGCCATAACGAGCTGATCCGACAGCCCGGCTACTATTCCGAGCTCAACACCCTCCAACAGTTGGAAGAGAAGCTGGAGGCGGACGCATGAAACTCGCCAAACGTCTTTTTGCCTACTCCCTACCCTACTGGCGTGCGCTGGCCCTTGCCCTCGCGCTGATCGTCGGCACCTCGCTCGCCATCAACTTTCTGCCGGTGCTGATCCAACGGATGACGGATCAATGCCTCATGGATACGGCAAGGCCCGCCGGCGAGCGCATCGATCTGCTGATGAAGCTGAGTATCCTCTATATTTCGATCGCCGCCATCGGACATGGGGTGCGCTACTTCCAGGGCCTGCTCACCGCATGGATCGGGCAAAAGATTATCTACGACCTGCGGCTGGATGTTTTCCGCAAGGTACTGCGCATGCAGCAATCCTATTTCGACCAGACCGCCATCGGCACGCTGATGACCCGCGTGACTTCCGATATCGAACGGCTTCAGCACTTCGTGACCGAAGGGATTGTCGGCACCATTGCCGATCTCTTCATGCTGCTCGGCATCATGGGCTACATGATTTACATCAGCCCTGCCCTGTCCTTGGCAATCTTTGCAACGCTGCCCTTCCTCTTCGCCATCATGTTCTACGTCAACGCCAAGCTCCGCAATGCCAACCGCGACATTCGGGATCGGCAATCCCGCCTGAATGCGCTGCTCCAAGAAGACCTCACCGGCATGACCACCATTCAGCTTTTCAACCGCGAAGCGGCTACCGTGAAGGATTTTGATCAGCGCAATGCCCATCTTCGCTCGGCCTACTTCGATGAAGTCCGTTGGTTCAGCCTTTACTTTCCCACGGTCGAGGGCGGGCAGGCGCTCTCCGTCCTGCTTATTCTGGCCGTAGGCGGTCTACTCATCCTGGACGGTTCAACGGCCATAACGCTAGGCACCTTCATCGCTTTCCTAGCCTATATCCGCGACTTTTTCCGGCCGCTGGGTTCGCTCTCCGACAAGGCGGGGTCGTTCCAGATTGCGATGGCATCCATTGAGCGGATCTTCACCTTGCTCGATACCGCCGAAGAAGTGAGCGATCCTGCGAAGCCCGTCTCATCCGACCGCATTGCCGGTACGATTGCCTTTAACAAAGTCTGGTTCGCCTACACGGAAGAGAACTGGGTGCTTAAGGATATTTCCTTTTCGGTCGAACCCGGCCAGGTACTGGCGGTCGTCGGGGCCACCGGCGCGGGCAAGAGCACCATCATTAATTTGATCGGTCGCTTCTACGACATCCAAAAAGGCGGCGTGACGATCGATGGCGTGGACGTGCGCGAGTTCGGCAAGGCCGATCTGCGCGGGCGGTTGGGCTATGTCTTCCAGGACCCCTTCATCTTCACGGGATCGGTCGCCGATAATATTAGTCTGCAAACACCGGGGATCAACCGATCAGACCTCATCCGCGCCGCAAAAACCGTGAATGCACACGCCTTCATCGAAGCCATGCCGGAGGGCTATGACACCGTGATGAACGAACGCGGCGAAGGGCTCTCGCTCGGTCAAAAACAACTTCTGGTCATGGCGCGTACGCTGGCGCAGGATCCGGAACTGCTCTTCGTACTCGACGAAGCGACCGCCAGCGTTGACACCGCAACGGAAATGCTTATTCAAGATGCCCTCGCAAAACTCATGGCCAACCGCACCAGCATCGTGATTGCCCACCGACTTTCCACCATCCGCCACGCCCACCGTATTCTGGTGATGCGCCACGGCAAACTCGTGGATCAAGGCACTCATGAAGAACTCATGGCACACGATGGCTACTACCGACAGCTCTACGAACTGCTCCTTCATTCGCCGGATCAATAAACCCCTGAAAAGAATTTAAATATGGCATCCAACTTGCTTATATATAAGGGTTATGAAAGGTCGTATATACAAAAACGGATTCACGCTTATCGAAATTATGATTGTGGTGGCCATCATTGGTTTACTTGCGGCATTTAGCATCCCGAATATGCTGCAGGCGGGGCAGAAAACCCGCACATCACGATTCGCCCGCGAAATCCAAAATGCAGGACACGCCTTCGTACAATATGCCTTCGACCATGGAACATATCCGGGCGATAAAAATCCAGCCAGCATGCCGGATGGTATGGCTGAATACCTCGATGGGTTTCCGTGGAGCGATGAAACCGTGATTGGGGGGCTGTGGGATTGGGACTATAATGTTTTCGGGGTCACGGCGGGTGTTTCCGTGAAAACACCCGACTGGAGCAGCGAACTGATGGTCGAAATCGATGAGCAGATGGACGACGGAAATCTTTCCACCGGCCAGTTCCGTCAGCGTTCTGGCGGCTACATCTATATCCTTGAAGAATAATAGTCTGTAGCTTAACCGTGCCCTGTATTAATTCTTGATCAATTATTCTTGTCTGCCTAGTCTAGCCGCCTAGACAGGGAGATTATCATGAAGACAACGTTGTGTATTTTGTTGCTCGCCACCACCGACAACAATGCCTTCGGGGTGCAGATGGAAGCTTGGTGGTAGGCGCTATTCCCCGATAATCTTGACGAGCGCGCGTTTTTTGCGCAGGCCGTCGAGCTCATAGTAGAAGATCGATTCCCACGGGCCGAAATCAAGCTGGCCGTTCGTGACGGCCACCACGACTTCGCGCCCCATGATCGTACGCTTCAGGTGGGCATCGGCGTTGTCCTCATAGCCATTGTGGGCATACTGAGAATAGGGTTTTTCGGGAGCCAACTTTTCAAGCCACGTTTCATAGTCGGAATGCAGTCCGCTTTCGTTGTCGTTGATGAAGACCGATGCGGTGATGTGCATGGCGTTCACGAGGCAGAGCCCCTCCTTGATCCCCGACTCGCGCAGGCACTCGTCGATCTGCGGTGTGATGTGGATGATCTTCCGCCGCTGCGGCGCCTCGAACCAAAGTTCCTTTCTATACGATTTCATGCAACCCCTCCTCTACTATTTTTCAACGCAAAGACACCAAGTTCGCAAAGCCTCGCAGAGAAAACCTTTGCGTACCTCGGCGTTCTTTGAGTCTTTGCGTTGAGGTTTATTTCCCCGTGCATTCCTCGAACGGAACAAGCACCTGATTCAAATACAGCTGCTTGATCAGCTCGCAATCCAAACGGTGTCCGGCCTTGTACGACTTGATTTTCCCAACAAAAAGCCCCTCGGGAATCAGGGCAATGGCCGCAAGCATGTCGAGCACGGCGCGATGCCACGCGGCTTCGAGCGCCTTGCCTTCGTGCAGCAGGCGCGGTGGGTTGATGTAGCGTTTCTTACCGGCAATCGAGACATTCGCCTTGTTGTAGCCCAGATTGCGCACATCCGCAAAAATACGGCCGATCGTGGCGCAATAGAGCACCTTCGTCAGTGAAGTATTGGTACGGGCCACCGAGGCCATCTTGGTGAGCTCTGCCGATAAGGGAAAAATGATGCGCTGTTGCCCGATGGCGGTCGGGAAGTTGAGTGCGCAATCAACCCTGATCTGCGGGTTGTCTAGATCGTCTGGCGGGGCGAGCGTGATAAAATCGCCGTAGGTTCCACCAACCGTTACCGGCTCCTTAACCGTTACATAGCGTACGGGCTTGTCCAACTCGACCGAGCCGCACTTTTCCAGAGCCTCGACCACATCAAGGCTGCCCTGCTCGAAGAGCGGCGGGTCGCCGGAGTCCACTCTGATCATCAAGTTGTCGATCCCCATCCCCATACGCAATGAAACCAAGTGCTCCACCATGCGGACATAGTTGTGCGGGTTGCCGCTGCGCAACACAATGTTGCTCACAATCTGTCCCGTCGTCCAGACATTGGAAATCCCGACACGAATCGGCAACGACCCCGGCAGATCGGTGCGATCCAGCCACCAACCCTCTAGGTGGGTGGGTTCGAAAGTAATCGTTCGGGTCGCCTTGCCCATGAAGGTGCCGGGTCCCGAAATTGAAACTGAATCAGCCAGAGTGGTCTGCTTCCTGCGCAGGGGCTGCACCGATTCGGTGCTTAGATCCCAGTCCACCGGCTGGTGGTTCATTTGTTTGTACGAGGCTTTGATGGCCTCGCCATCGCCCATTAAAATTTTCCCTGGACCGGTCATAAAATGCTTCCGTTCTGTTTTGAACTCATTGGTTGAATTCCCTATCTTTAGTTTTTTCGCGGGGTTAAATCAAACTAATCTAGGGGCGGCTGCTTGAAAAATGGAAAAGTAATCCGATCAGCGGGGGTGGTCGGCAGCTTCACGCTGCTCAGTCGAGGACTCGGCATGGTGCGCGACATCATCATTGCCTACCACTTCGGCACTTCATTGCTCGCCTCGGCATTCTTCGTAGCCTTCACCATCCCCAACCTCTTCCGCCGATTGTTTGGCGAAGGCGCACTTTCCGCCGCCTTCATTCCCGTCTTCATCGAAACACGTTCCAAACAGGGCGACAAAGCCGCATGGGAAATGGCCGCCAAGGTAGTCACGCTCGCCACCGCCGTTCTTACCGCCATTGCGGTGATCGGTGTGCTGCTCTTTTCGGTGGGCCTTCGCATTCCCGGTGTATCTGAAAAGTGGCTAACCACCTTTGCGCTATCCCGCGTAATGTTCCCCTATGTTTTGTTCATCTGCCTCGCCGCGCTCTCCATGGCCGTGCTCAACTCCTACAAGCACTTCAGCACCTCGGCCTTCGCACCCTGCCTGCTCAACCTGATTCTCATTGCGGCCATGCTCGTCGTGTTCCCCATCCTTGGAGCCGAAGATCCCCAAAGCAAAGTCCATGTGCTCGCATGGGCCGTCCTGCTGGCCGGTGTGGCACAAGTGGCCATCCAGCTCCCCGCTCTGAAGCGATTCGGTTGCCCGTTCAAGTTTTCCAGCCGCTGGAACGACCCGCGCGTTAAACAAATGCTACTCCTAATGGGCCCCGCCGCGCTCGGCATGGCCGTCACCCAATTCAATGTATTGATCGACCGCATGCTGGCGCTGTGGATTGGCGGTTGGGCACCCGCCGCGCTCTTCTATAGCGAGCGCATGGTCTACTTTCCCCTCGGCATCATCGCCACCGCCATGGCCACCGTCCTCCTGCCCACCTTCTCCACCCACGCCGCCGAAAAGAACATCGAGGCCATACGCGAAACCATCACCCACTCGCTCCGGCATTTAATTTTCATCATGGTGCCTGCCGCACTGGGTCTACTCGCTCTTGCCCCCTTCATTCTCCGCGCCATCTTCGAATGGGGGGGAAGCTACAACGCCGAATCAACCTTTCTCAGCGCACGCGCCCTGCGCTTCTACGCCCCCGGCCTCGTCGTCTTCAGCGCCGCCAAGGTTTTCGTGCCCGCCTTCTACGCCATGCAGGACATGCGAACCCCTGTGCGGGTCGGCATCTACACCGTCCTGCTCAACCTGACGCTGAACATTATCTTCATCCTCACCCTGCCCACCTATTGGAAACATGCCGGCATGGCCTTCTCCACCGTCATTGCCGAAGCCGTCGGGATGACCGCCCTCGGCATCGTCCTCACCCGCCGCCTGAAAAACCTCCAGTGGCAGGGCATTTCCCGTTGTTTTCTCCGTTGCCTGATTAGCGCCTTAGTCATGGCCGCAGCGGCTTGGTCGGCAGCATGGATTCCACTGATCTGGCTCAGCGACCTCCTCCCCTCCAAGATCGTACAAGTCATTGCCGTCGGCCTCGCGGTTCTCGTGGGCACGGTGATCTACTTTGGATTAACCCTTCTACTCAAGGCTCCTGAAATCCAGGAAATCAAGTCCGCTATAAGGAAACGCTAGAATGAAAAAAATCGGATTAACGCTGGGCGGTGGAGGTGCGAAGGGGTTTGCGCATATCCCGATTCTGGAGGTGTTCGACGAGCTGGGCATCAGACCCTGTTGTATCACGGGAACGAGCATTGGGGCCATTCTCGGCGCACTGTATGCCTCGGGCAACTCGGCGGCGGATATTGCTGAAATGATCGAACAGCTGATGGTCCCGCGCAATGCCCGCTTCAAGGACATTATCCGCAACAAGGATTCGTTCAAGGTGTTCTCAATGATCGACCCGACCTTCAGCTTTAAGCCCAAGGGATTGATCAAGGGCGAAAAGTTTCTGGGCTTTCTCTACGAGCAGATGCAGGTGTCTACCTTCGAAGAGCTGAAGATTCCTCTAAAAACCGTGGCCACCGATTTCTGGGGAAGGAAATCGGTCGTTTTCGACTCCGGCGATCTACTGCCCGCTCTGCGTTCAAGCATGGCCATTCCCTATGTCTTCACCCCGGTAATCGCCAACGGACAGGTCCTCGTCGACGGCGGGCTGATGAATAATGTTCCGCACGACCTGCTGGATCCAAGCTGCGATGTCCGTATCGCCGTGGACATCATGGGGAACCATTCCACTCCCCCGGACAAGATTCCCTCACCCATTGATGCAATCTTCCACACCTATGAGGTGATGATGGATGCCATGGCACAAGAAAAACAAACCAGCCATCCGGTCGATATTTATATACAACCCCCACTCATGGACATCGATATGCTCGACTTCCACAAGGCTGAATCGATCTACAAACAGGGCCTTTCCGTCAAGGACGGCTTTAAGCGGCAGCTCGAAGCGCTGCTTTCCGATGAAAATTCCAAGCGCGGCGGGTTACGGAAAAAATGATGCACTACGAATGGCTCATCATCGATGGCTACAACCTGCTCCACAAGGTTCCAGAACTGGCGAGAATGCTCGGAACGGATATTCAGGGCGCACGGCATCGGTTGGTGCGGATGGCCGAAGAAACCGCGCACAACATGGCGCGTCAAACCACCATCGTGTTCGACGGGCGCGAGGCCGGGAGCGATCCAGCGCTGACGTCCACCTATCTTGAGGTATTCTTCTCTCCCGGAAACCTCTCGGCCGACACCGTGATCGAACGGTTGGTCTGTAAATGTCCAAACCCTGGGAAAACCCTCGTCGTCACCTCCGACCATGCCGAACACGATACGGTTTCGAGCGCAGGTGCGCATACGATGTCGTCGGAGGAATTCATGGATCGATGCGAGCGTGAATCGAAAAAGAAAGTCAGCAAGCGCACCCCTCCCGGAAAAGAACCCAAACTCGGCGACCTCTTTCCCGACGACTATTAACCACGAAATACACGAAACCGATTCTCCGGGAAGGACACTTTCGTGTATTTCGTGGTTCGATCTCCCGTTATTCGAAGTCGGCCTCGAACGCGTCTTTGACATCGCCGGGAACGGACATGATTTTCATGAACTCGCCCATGGTGAGCTGCGGGAAGCTGAGTGCGAAGTAAAACTTGGCGTGCAAGATGTTGGCTTCGCCGTTTTCGATCAGCACCGTGTAGGGTAGCAGATGCGACTGCCCCATGGTTCTCAACTTTTCGTTAAACGTTTCGAGCTCCCCCGGCAATGCCACACCATAGAGAACCGATGATCCGTCGTCCGCCACATTGAGCTTGAACACGATCCGATCCTTGGCATTGGCTTCCAATTTTTTGCACAGTGCCGCAGTGCTTCCTTCGGCCACGCGCTGGAAATCGTCGTAGTACGGCATGCTCATCATGAAATGGTATTTCCCCAGCTTTTTTGTTTTGAGCGAATCGTCGGTTGGCGTGAGTGTTCCGAGCGCTGCGACCAGCGCATCGTTGATCGGCTTCGCCATGCCTTCTTTGTAGTCCTTTTGCAGGAAAGCGCGCATGTAGTATTCAGGATTCGAAACCACTAACTCCTGATCCTTGCGGTTATGCAGAACACGGAGCACCGCCATGAAACCGCGATTCTGGAGTTGCGCCGCCTGTTTGAGTTCGGGGGATGTGTAGACCACCACCGTATAGTCGTTGCTTCCGGCTACTTGATGCGTTCCAAGAACTTCCAATCCATGCTCCACCAACTTTTGCTTTAAGACATCCAGTTCGAGGTAGCCCGCCTTGAAGTCGGTTGGGGTTGTCTCCGCTGCCAGTGTAGCCGTTGCAATTCCCAATAACACCACGGCCACGATTCCAAAACCTATTCTGCGCATTTCAGTTCTCCAGTTTATGTTGAAAAAAAAGAGGATGGCACGGAGAAGCAGATCGATAAATGAAAATATTAGCTATCTATAATATTTAGATAAATGTCAATTAAGCGGACCGCGTTGCTTGAGCCAGCAACACCTCGACAACATCTTCGGGGGTGTTCGCTTCGCGGAGCTGGGCGCGGACTTCGGGACTATTCAGGATCTGGGCAAGCGCGGAGAGCAGGCGTAGATGTTGTCCGGGATCGCGCGCGCAGGTCAGCATTAATAGAATTAAGGTGCAGGGCTCATCGTCGAGTCCTCCAAAGGCAATGCCCTTTTCGTGCCGACCAAAGACCAACACCGGATTTTCGATGCCTATCAAGCGACAGTGCGGAACGGCCAAACCGTTCCCGAGGCCGGTGGGAGCCAGTTGCTCGCGTTCACCGAGCAACTGCAGCGCCTGCACCCGGTCGATGTGTTCATCCGATACCTTGCAGGCGTGGTCGACCAGCTCTTCGATCACCTCTTTCTTCGTTGCCCCGTTGAGTTCAAGCATGATGTTCTCAACCGGGAGATTCGCCATGAGCATATGCACGGCTTCGCTACGTCCGCTGTGCGCACGTTTCCGCCGTGCTGCGGCCGTTTTGGCCCGAACACTATCGAGCCATCTCCGTAGGCCTCGATCGACCATGAACACTCCGACGACCTCAAAGAATACGATGGCGGGGAGAATGATGGCGGCGAGTTCAGGACGGCCAAGGATGGCGGCGGCATAGACGGCTTCGACGGCGGCCACGCCGGCCTGCGGGAGCATCAGGGTCGGCAGATAGCGGGTGATGGCCTGGTCTTCATGCATGAGCCGACAGCCCAACCAGGTGCCGACCAGCTTTCCGAACAGGCGGCTGACGATATAGAGCCCCACCAGTCCAAGTGTGCCGAGGGTTAGATCCGCCATGGAGATGTTGGCGCCGATCAGAGCGAAAAAAGCCAGATTGAGCGCCGGGGCAATGTTATCGAGTTTGAGCGAATCGAAGATGGCCTGAGAATGAAAGTTGGCGACCAGAAATCCCGCAAACATGGCGGTGATAAGGAAGGGCCAATGGAAGTGATAGGCCAGCCCGGTACCGAGGGAAACTGCCGCCATGACAATCAACAGAATTTCGACGGAGGGGGACGGGTGTTCCGCCAAAATGCGTTGAAGGAAGGCCTCGTCCTTCCGATGGGCATGATCGCCTGCGTCCCGGGCCAGACTGAGCGCTCGCTTGCGTACAAAGGTGCGAAGAAAGAGATAGATGCCGCCGCCCACGAGCAATGCCATGAGCACCTCTTTACCCACGGTCAGGATTGCGCCGGCCTCGCCGGCCTCAACCGAATGGGACTGACGAATGGAGAGCTGAATGAGCAACGAGAAAATGATCACTTCAATCAGGTCGTCGAGCACGACCATGTTGCCCAGCAAATGCCTCAACCGACCCTCGACATTAAGCTGGTTCATCAGGACAAACGTCACGGCCGGTGCGGTGGCGATGCCGATGGAACCGATCAGCAATGATTCGAGCAAGGGCTTCCCTGCGATGAAGATAAAGGAACAGCTGATGCTCGCCCAGGTCAGCAGTCCCTGAATGATACAAATAACAAAAGCAGACCGTCCCACCCGTTTCACCCGGTTGATGTGCAGCTCCTCGCCGATACCGAAGGCGACCAGACCGAGGAAAACAAAAACGAAAAAGTGGAAGGCGTGGATCGCGTCGTCGTAGGGGCCACCCTCTGGCAGGATGTGGAATAAATGGAATGAATAAGGGCCGACCAGCGCACCGCCGAGCAGCTGCCCCGTAACCTCCGAAAGGCCGAGGCGTGCGCACAACTTACCGCCCAAGTGCGCGGCCAGAATAATCAAGCCGAGGGCAATCATCTGTATCGGAACATCGGGAGCCTGAAAGGCCGCCTCCACGTGCGCCCCCGCTTCCGCTAACATATAAACACCTTCATGGTGAAAAGTTTGTCTGAATCGCTTCGCGATGGCAAGCACGATCCTATGAAGGAAAAGAACGCTTCAAATAGACCCTGATTCTTCAGGAAACCTCGTCGATCCAACCCCCACCAAGAACCTCGGCATCCTTGTAGAAAACAGCCGCCTGTCCGGGAGTGAGCGCAAACTGCGGTTCATCGAAGATCACGCTAGCGTTCCGGTCGTTATCCATTTGAATCGTCGCATTTGATCCCTTGCTGCGATACCGCGGGCGTACTTCACAGTGGAGATCTGCCTCCGGCGCTTTGCCGGAAATCCAATGGATGTCGGTTAGGGTGCACTCGGATCTCATAACGCCGGGGCGCGGGGCCACTTCGACAATGTTATTTTCCGTGTCGAGTCGTTTGACGTACATACGCTCACCTAGTGCGATGCCGAGTTTCCCGCGCTGCCCAACCGTGAAGCGGTGCAAACCGGTGTGCGTTCCGACCACGTTACCGTCTTGATCGTGGATTTCGCCGGGCTTAATAACGGAGGGGTCGCGTTGTTCGACAAAGTCGGGCAACTTTCCTTCCTCCACAAAACAAAGGTCTTGGCTTTCTCCGCGTGGAATAATGGGAAGGCCGCGCTTGTCGGAGTAGGCCTTGACTTCCGATTTGGGCAGGGCAGCCAGCGGGAAGAGAATAAAACTCAGTTGTTCTTGATCGAGGCGGTGCAAAAAATAGGACTGGTCCTTCTTCGGATCCTTTGCACAAAACAGGTGGTATTTACCGTCGAGGACTTCGACGCGTGCGTAGTGCCCCGTCGCCAGATGATCGCAGTTTAGCTGCCGAGCCCGGTCGACCAGAAAGCCGAATTTAACAAACGAGTTGCAGTGGATGCAGGGCGAAGGGGTGCGGCCTGCGGCATATTCCTTCACAAAAGGATCGACGATCTTGTCGGAAAAAATATCCTGAGCGTTAACAACATAGTGTCGGATACCGAGAAAAGAACAGACTTTGCGGGCTCGCTCGACATCTTCGAGCGAACAGCAACGGGAGCCATCCTTCCACATATGCGCGGTCAGGCCTATGACTTCGTAGCCCTGATCAACGAGCATGGCGGCGGCGGCGGAAGAGTCGGTTCCTCCGCTCATTCCGATGGCTACACGACCTTTAGTACTGGAGCGGTCTGGATTAAGCATGCGCGGAACATAGTGACCGTCCGCAGGATTGACAAGCGCAGGTTAATCCAAATATTGCCCCTTTTGGGGATCAAAGAGTTCGGCCCCTTCCGGAATAAAATTTTTATGCTCAGGATTGCTGCAAAGTATCATGCCCGCATAGCGGGCAATAAACCGACAATTGTTATTCTGCTGGCATTGGCATACTGAGTAGGTGGGTAGATAGTCCGCTGTCACACAATCAGAAAAATCAATTTTCCAAATGTTGATATCAACTTCCACCTTCTTTTTACTTTTCTTAAATAACCACCACATGCCAAACTGACCTTATCGTATCGGGTTTTTTGAAGTTTAGCGGGCATACTTTCAAAGAGAAAGTCGGGCGTAAAGAAAATCACCTAGAAATATTTAGTACTTTTTACTAGACCCAAGGTGGACTAAATTCTATAAACGCAATCTTTAACATTCAAACAAAGGGAACGATGAGTACAAATCCGATTGGCAAAAACACAAAAACTATTGGTATTAACATGGCTAAAGATATGGCCGACGAACTGGAAAAGCGTGCAAATTCCATGCACCTTTCCACTAGTAAATATTGCAAGGTTATCCTGACCGAATGGTTGAGGTCGGGCAAGAAACTGACGTTGCAGGAAAAGAAATAGCCCCCTATTCTTCTTTGTATTCAAAGGGTTCCATTTGGAACCCTTTTTTTGTGCTACGACTCGCTGAGACGTTTAGCCGGTTTTTCAGCAAACAACTGGTGCGCCTCCACAAGTATTTCGGGGATACGCTCGGCAAAAAGGCTTCCTGCCAGGCACGACCAATCTTGGTTTTCCACATCGATGGCGGGCTGTCCAGGAAACCAGTGATCGGCCTGGCCGAGCAGGTTGTAGCGCAGTTTCGCTACTTCGGTCAGATCCAATCCTTTATGGAAGGTCCAAAGCCGCAGGATTTCCTGAACATTTATATTTGCGGGCGTCACGGTGTGATGTGGAAGTCCCTCGTGCCAATGGTTCGCCCATTCGGTGCCCAGATCTTTTTCCAAAGATCGGGAAATCTTTTGCTCGATCGCCCCCGTCACTGAAACACGATCGCTCCAGCGCTGGGTAACGGCGTCAATGTGCTCGTCGAAATCGGAAGGCTTCGCGGCACCAATACTGAGGGTGTGAACTTCTGGACGCGAGAGGCAGTAGAGGGCATTCCACTGCATCGGAGTTAGCGGCTCACACAACCGGCTCATTTTCTGGGTCGGATGAAACAACACCCCTCCCTTTTCATTGGGGCTGATAATGAACACGCCCATGTCGACCTTGGCCGAGGCTTCGACCATCGGCCAGTGGAGCGGGTTGTATATATAATACCAGTGCAGATTTACGTAATCGAACTCACCCGTTTTCGCCGCAGGGATGGCCACCTCCGGCCCTCCGTGGGTGGAATAGCCGCAAAACCGCACACGCCCATCCTTCTGAAGCTGGCGGACGGCATCCATGCAGCCTCCCTTTTTAAGAACCGTGTCGAGGTGCTCTGGTAGGTTAATCCCGTGGATCGAAAGAAAATCCACATGGTCGAGCTTGAGGTATTTCATCGACACCTCGAAATCCTTAAGAAACTCTTCCGCGCTCTCTTTTACCCCAACCTTGGTTTGAACCAGTAGTTTATCGCGCTCAAACGTAGGCAGAACCCTCCCTAATTGCATTTCAGAGGTCCCATATCCCCGCGCGGTTTCAATATGGTTGATGCCATGTTCCACGGCATAGTGAATACACGCCTCTAGGTTTTCCTGATTTTTCCGCTCCACTTTTTCCGGTTCGAGATCGTCCCACGATTGCTGGTAGCGCATTCCGCCACACGTTAGAACCGGCATTTGTATTTCCGTGCGCCCAAATCTTTTCGTTGGAACCTTCTTACTCATAATCAGCCTTTTCTGTCTAATTCACCACGGATGAGTTGCGCGGTTTTCAATCCGATACCCGGAGCTTCGGCGATCTGATCGACCGATGCCCTTGCCAACCGAGTAATCGACCCAAAGTAGCTCAAAAGCAACTCTTTCTTTGCCTTTCCAATCCCTGGAATTTCATCGAGCACCGATTCCTTGATGCGCTGGCGGCGCAACTCGCGATGGTACGTGATGGCGAAGCGGTGCGCTTCGTCGCGCAGACGGGTCACGACCGCAAGCTCCGCCGAATGGCGAGGGAGGAACAGATTTCCGGAATTGTGCTCGTGGTCCCACACGATCTCCTCATACCGTTTGGCGAGCCCAACGAGGGGGAGATCGGCCAGCCCCAGCAATACCAACTCCGCCTTGGCCGCGCGTAATTGCGTGATGCCTCCATCGACCATCACCAGTTCCGGCAAGGGTTTGTTTTCCTTGAGCAAACGTGAATAACGCCGCTGCACCACCTCCGCCATGGAACGCGGATCGTCCGCGCCCTTCACCGTTTTGATACGAAAGCGGCGATAGCGGTTGGGATAAGGAATACCGTCCACTGCGCAAACCATACTGGCCACCGAATTGGTTCCGGAAATGTTAGAGATATCAAAGCATTCGATTACGCGCGGCAGGGTTGGGAGCTTCAATTGTTTTTGGAGCTCTTTCATCCCCCGCCGCGCCTCATCCTGCTTCATCTTTGGCGTTCTTCGCACTTTGGCCTTTTCCTTCACGGCGTTGTGCAGATGTAGCAGCATGTCGCGTAGCGCGGCGGCCTTCTCAAAAAGCTGTTCCCTCGCTGCCGCCTCCATTTCAGCACGCAGTTCCTTAAGCATTTCCATCCGTTCGCCACGCAGGAAGGCGCAGACCTCGTCCACCCTTATCCGGTATTCCGCTGAAGAAACCTTTCCAATGCAGGGGGCCGAGCAGTTCGCAATGATATCGTTGCTGCAATGCTTATACGTGTCCCCATCCGGTTCGCGGGGGCGACAGCGGCGCAAACCAAACTTCCGCTCCAGGAATTCAATAGCCATCTTCGCCGCCATACCCGATGTGTAGGGGCCAAAATAAACCGCACCATCGGTTTTTTTGATCCGGCATTTTCCCAGGGTTGGATACGGGTGCTGCACATCGACGCGGATCATCGTGAAGCGCTTATCGTCCTTCCACAGTGTATTGTAGTGCGGGCGATATTCCTTAATCAGCTTCCCCTCGGTCAGGATGGCCTCCGCTTCACTCTTAAGCACGACAATATCAAAATCTGCGATCGAGCTGATCAAGCTTCGGATTTTGGGCTGAGCCGTGCGCTTGGTATGGCTTCGGAAATAACTGGCCACTCGTTTGCGCAACGATGCCGCTTTTCCAATATAGATGATCTTCCCATCGCGATCACGCATCAGATAGCAGCCCGGCTGATCCGGCAGGGCCTTTAGTTTTTTCCGGATGAGTTCAGAAATCTCCATAAGTGTTGGATTAAATCATGAAGGCCCGAACGCTCAAAGCCCAGTTTACATCGTTTTCCCATCATATTAGTCTTGTCCCAATTTAGATGAACTATAAGCATGCGGAATCAGATCGAGACCTCCTATGGATATATTACTTAACATTCTCACAGAAATCTGGAACGTCACCGTGGCAATGGCACCCTACTTACTGTTTGGATTTCTCATGGCAGGCGTACTCTCCGTCTTGATTTCAAGAGATTTTGTTCGCCGCCATCTGGGCGGTCATGGCTGGATTCAAGCCTTGAAAGCCGCGCTTATCGGCGTGCCCATGCCCATCTGTTCATGCGGCGTAATTCCCTTGGCCGCCTCCTTGCGAAAACATGGTGCCAGCCGCAGCGCCACCGCCTCGTTCCTCGCCTCCACGCCGCAGACAGGCGTTGACAGCCTGATGGTTACATACGCGCTAATGGGCTGGGTGTACGCCATTTTCAGGGCGGTGGTGGCCTTTGTTTCCGGAATTCTATGCGGGATCACCGTCGGGGCGGTTTCGCCTAAAAACAAAGAGGAACCCCCGACCTGTACCGATGAATGCTGCCAACCCAAACAAACACACCTCCTTAAACGGATGCTCTCCTATGGATTTATCTCCCTCCCCCGCGAGATCTCCCGAGCCATGGTTCTGGGCATCGTCATCTCGGGCATCATCAGCGGTCTAATCCCTGAGAACTTTTTTGCCGATCGCATGGGAAGCTCGCCCATCGCCATGTTCGTCATGTTGCTCATCGGCATTCCGCTCTACGTCTGTTCCTCAGGCTCCGTGCCGATCGCGCTGGCCTTCATCAAAGCCGGAATTTCACCGGGAGCCGCACTCATCTTTCTCATCACCGGACCGGCCACCAATGCCGCAACACTAACCACTCTATGGAACATCATCGGCCGCAAGCAACTGGTCGTCTTTCTAACCACACTAGCCACGTGTGCCTTGGCGGCCGGGTTCACCATGAACTCCATGAACCTTAGTTTCACCATGCTCGACTACGCCTGCGCGCGTGATGACCAGCAGACAGGATTCGAGCTCCTTTGCGCCGCCGCTTTAATCGTTATTTTTCTTAAAGGCATGCTGCCCGAAAAGCATCAGGATACTCACGGCGGTTGACGGCTAATTGATAGAATCCCATCATTTTCTTGAAAAATCCTTTTACTATTTTTTCTGAGAAAGTAAAGTCCACCTGTAACATAAGACATCAACTCAGACTGGAAGTGAGTATTTTGAAGCATTCAATAATTGTTATCGACGATCATCCCATCATCCACAACGGGCTGAAAACCCTGCTGGAAACAGAGGAAGACATGTCGATCATCGCCTGCACGAAAACAGCTTCAGAAGCCATGACGCTGATCGAAACCCTCAGCCCTGAACTGGCCATTGTCGACCTCTCCCTCGGGGACTCCGATGGAACCTACTTGATCCAACGCATCAGCTCAAAATTTCCAAATCTCCGCATTCTTGTCTACTCGATGTCTGAGGAACAACTTTTCGCAGAGCGGGTGGCCACGGCCGGCGCCAACGGGTACGTGATGAAAACCTCGGCCCCCTCAATGCTGAAGCATGCCATTCGGTCGATCATGGAAGGAGAACTCTTCTTTTCGTCGGAGGTCCAGAACATGCTTCTCAAGAAGCAGGACGGTAAAAATATAGGCCCCAAAACCCTCCTTAACAATCTTTCCAATCGTGAAATGGATATTTTCAAGCTGATTGGACAAGGGGTTGATACCGTCAACATCAGCTCCAAGCTCAACATCAAGCGCAACACGGTCGATACCCACCGCATCAACATTAAGAACAAGCTCAACCTTGAAAGCGGAAAAGCACTCGATCGCATGGCCTACGACGTGATCAAGCGGGGAAAACTCCCGAAAAAGAAGGCATGAAGCTTAGGGCTTGAAAATTCGTTCCCCAGCCAAATTCATCAAGGCAGATCACGACTTATTCGTCACGTTTCAGTAATGAAAAAAGACAGGCAGGGCGGTAAGCCGGATTCTGTTACCCTTACGGGCTCAGTCATTTATCTAGTGCGTTCAACCCGGAACTTAAACGGAACGAGCAGCTCCTTGTTCCCTATTTGATCTTGCTCCGGACGGGGTTTACCCTGCCCCCTCGGTTGCCCTCGGGGCGGTGGGCTCTTACCCCACCTTTTCACCCTTACCTCGACGAGTCGAGGCGGTTTGTTTTCTGCGGCACTTTCCATCCCCTGCGATATTGCACAGAGGTTCCCGCGTTAACCACGGAACGTCCTGCCCTGCGGAGTCCGGACTTTCCTCCCTCCGCCGAAGCGAAGAGCGACCGATACACCCTGCCTGTCAAAAGAATGATGGGTGAAACGTGATTCGTGATTAAGGTGTAATCACGAATCATCCGTCAGGTTTCACGCCTCGTTACGGATTATAGACAATGCGGCCGCAGAAGTTACACGCCACGATCTTGGTCGGGTTGCGGGCATCGTTGGTTACTTGCGGAGGAAGTTTCATGTGGCAACCGCCGCAATGCCCACCGGGTTCGACCATGACGACCGCAAAATCGCGCTTGTTGTTCATGATGCGTGTGTATTTTTGAACAATCGCCTTGTCGCACTGTTCCACAGCACGCGCACGATCAGCTTTCATCTGCTCCAGCATTTCAGTGAGTTCAGCGGATCGATCATCCAGCTCCTTCAGCTCATCGGAAATACCGGCTTTTTCGCCGTTCAACTTTTCTTCGCACTCCGCAACAATGGCCTTTCCTTTTTCAAGGGCTTCCATCAGCACGATTTCTTTATCTTCAAGATCGCTGATCTCGCGTTCAACCGTCCCGATCTCCTTAACAAAGGCACGATATTGGTCGTTGGTGGTCGCCTCCATCTGCTGGTTTTTGTATTTGGTGATCCGCTCTTTAAGGGATTCAACCTCCAGTTCCTGCTCATTCAGCGTCGCTTCAGTGTGCTTTCTACTGTCGAGAGCGGTTTCCAGCTTCTGTGCCGATCCAGCCAACTGAGCTTCAATATCGCTCTTCCGCTGTGGAATATCGCGGATTTCACGCATAAGTTTAATCAGTCTGCGGTCCTTCTTCTGCAATGCTACTATCGGTTCCAATGGATGCGACACAAGCAACCTCCTATGCAATTTCAAAAATCAAACGGGGAATCTACCCCTTCACCCCGAACAAGTCAAAGCGATGCCTCGAATTATTTACGTAAGCGAGTTGCCTCAAATCAAATGACACCGACACCCCCACCTACTTGCTCCCCGGATGCACCAGTTCCAGCCCCGCTTCACAGAGTGGACAATCGGATGGCTCATACGTAACAGGCTCAATTTCCAGCAAGCTCACCAGCGGAGCATTGAACGAAGCTTTCCCCCCGCTACGATTCACTAGAATCCCAATGGCCGCCACCACCCCGCCGTTCGCCTCGACAATATCAATCGTTTCCTGCACCCGCCCACCACGAGTCACCACATCCTCGGCAATCACGAAACGTTCCCCCTCGCGAATCTTGAAGCGGCGCAAATACAGCACGTTGTCCTCTTTCTCAACAAATATAAAGCGAATGCCTAGCGAGCGGGCCACCTCATGACCAATCGTAATTCCACCCATCGCCGGGGCAATCACCGTATCGACCTCCAGATCCTTAAGCTCCGCCTTGAGTTTTTCAACGAGCGCCCCACAAAGCGTCGCCGCCGTACGCGGTTGCTCCAACAGATGCGCGCACTGAAAGAACTGATTACTATGCAGTCCCGAGCGCAACTCGAAATGCCCGTTAAGCAATGCGCCGGTTTCCTCAAATAGTTTTAATACTTCTTCCTGATTCATAATCATCCTCTCGTAATGTTTTAAAATGTGGAAGGGAGAATCACGCCTCATGCCCCGTGTTTCAAGCATTAAACAACACCGCCCGCGCCTTTCGCTTGCGGGCGTAGACGATGGTTCTCTGTCGCAAGCTCCAGAATGGCTTCGCGCCAGCTTCGTTCAGGAAGAACACAGAGCATTTCTGTCCGTTGCAAAATTGTATTCGATACACATGCCCAACCCCAACGGAGCTGGAAGCTCCGTCTACGAACGTGCGGCTACAAAAAAATCCGCCTGCACCCCAACGGCCATAAACGCCGTTTCCATCATTACTGTTCCGACCTTCAGTCTCATGGTCTATCTCCCATTCGTTTAAAAGAAATGGACTTTAGGGAATACCCTCCCTTTTTTTAATCAAGGATCGTTTTATTCAGATTTCTGCGGTCCGCATTGCAGGGGAATAAAAAAAGCCCGTCGTTTCGGACGGGCTTTTTTTGAATAAAACGACTTACATAA
>JAOZKS010000106.1 GCA_029935255.1 Pontiella sp. | reverse complement strand
CCTCGGCATACTGCCGATCCGGACACAATTTGCCGTGACCATTGTGCCGGGAAGCCGTCCTGCCAACCAACGGATAAACATGAGTTGCGCAAGCTGGGATTGATAGTACGCTTTTGGGAGGGAGTAGGGGCGCGCTCTAAACATGGGATCTTTGAGATCCACGGTCAGGAGGGGATGCATGAGCAGGCCGACGGAGGACGTCGTAATGATCCGCCCCTGCGGACTGGCGGTCAGTCGATCCAACATCCGGTTGACCAACAGCACGGGGCCGAGGTGGTTGGTGGCCCAAATGGTTTCGAATCCATCCGGAGTGGTTTGCCGCTCGACGCGTGAAAGATCGCGGTCGGCGGCATGGTTGATGAGCACATCGATGGCTCCCAGTTCGCGATGTGCCCAATCGGTGAAGGAGTGGATGGAGGCCCGTTTGGCCAGATCGAGGGATGCCACACGGGTTTCGCCACCTATTTCGCGTTGCGTGGCCTCCGCTCGTTCCCGGTTCCGGCAGGCAAGAACCACGCGGTGACCCTTGCGCACCAGTTCGATGGCGGCCGCTTTCCCGATTCCTGAACTCGCTCCGGTGATGATGCAGGTTTTTCGTTCCATCCGGACATTCTATGATGAAATATTCCGGCGGGGCAATATTTCAGCGGTTGGAACGTTTTTTCCAGCGGTTGGAATCGGCGGTTGCGCTTGACGAATCGGGCGTGAAGAAACATTATTTCCACTATTCGGAAAAGGAATTCCCAATGACTGGAACCCATAACATGATAATTTCAAAGATTTTGATGGCGGGGAGCGCACTGTCGATCTCCATGGTCTGTCTGGCCGAGGTGGAATATAAGCCGGAGCGCTATGATGTGATTCTCGATCGAGCCCCCTTTGGTGCCGATCCGTTGCTGGGTGTGCCCGCTCCGGATACCACGGTCAAGGATGCCGCTGCCGCAGCCAAGGCCGCGGCAGATGCGGCCAAGGAACTTCGCCTCTGCTTTCTGCTGGAAAGTGAAAGTGGCGAGATCCGTGCCGGCTTTGAAAACAAGAAAGCGAAGAAGGGCGAGTCAAAAAGCATTATCCTTATGGTGGGCGAAAGCTTCATGGGGATGAAGTTGCTGGATATCGATATTTCTAGTTCGCAGGCTACATTGCAGAATAAAGGGAAATCGGTGGTGTTTGAGCTTTCCAAGGCTCCCGCAGCGGCAAAAGCAGCTCCGAAAAAGGCCGTTCCTCAGCGAAGGCTTGGCGGGGGCTTCCGGAAGCCCCCTCCCAAGGCCCCGGAAAAACCTCCAGAGCCTCAGCTTTCACCGGAAGAGCAAAAGCAGCGACGGGATGAAATTCGTGCCAATCTTCAAAATTACCAAATGGAAGTGATTCGTTCGGGCATGCCGCCGCTCCCCATCCCGCTGACGCAGGAAATGGACGACCAACTCGTGACCGAGGGGATTCTCCCGCCGGAGCAATAGACGGGTTATTCCTCTTCCAGCTCGTCTTCTTCGGTGACGCGCAGGATTTCATCGATCGTTGTGGTGCCAGCGAGGACTTTGTCCCAGCCATCTTCGCGCAGGTTTTTCATTCCATGCTCTGCCACGGCGCGTTGCTTGATTTCGCTGGCGGAGGCATGGGCAATGATCAATGGGCGGATTTCGTCGGTCACGGGCAGGAGTTCAAAGATTCCGGTACGCCCCTTGTAGCCGTTGCCGCGACATTCGTCGCAACCGACCGCCTCATAAATCGGGCCTTCCGTGGCCAGGCGTTCAATGGGGAAACTGTGTTCACGGAGAAAGGCTTCGTCCATTTCGACGGGTTGGCGACAGGTTTTGCAGAGTCCGCGCACCAAGCGTTGTGCCACAATTCCTTCAACCGATGAGGCCACCAGAAAGGGTTCGATACCCATGTCGAGCAGGCGGGTGATGGTGCTGGCGGAGTCGTTGGTGTGGATGGTGCTGAATACGAGGTGGCCGGTTAGCGCGGCGCGGATCGAGATTTCAGCGGTTTCTTTGTCGCGGATTTCCCCGACCATGATCACGTCGGGATCCTGACGGAGGAAGGTGCGCAGGGTGCTGGCAAAACTGAGTCCGATCTCGGGGCGCATCTGTACTTGGTTCACGCCGGGCATCTCATATTCGATGGGGTCTTCGGCCGACATGATGCGCTTGTCCACCGAGTTGATGGTGTGGAGCCAGGCATAGAGCGAGGTTGATTTTCCCGACCCCGTCGGCCCGGTGACCAGCAGGATGCCGTGCGGGCGGGTGATCATTTTCTTCAACATGGAACTGTCGTGTTCGCTGAGTCCAAGATCTTTCATGGTAACGAGTCCGCCGCCGCGCATGAGCAGGCGGAGGCTTACGCTTTCGCCGTAGACGGTGGGCATGGTGGAGACACGCACATCAATTTCCGCGCCGCGAATGCGCACGCTGATGCGTCCGTCCTGCGGCAGGCGCTTTTCGGCGATGTCCATGTTGGCCATCACTTTGATACGGGAGATCACGGATGATTGGAAGCGTTTGAGTTGCGGTGGCATCGGGGCTTCGTGCAGCACGCCATCGACGCGGTAGCGAATGCGCAGATTCATTTCCATGGGTTCGATATGGATGTCCGTTGCGCGATCCTTGTAGGCTTCCCAGATAATCTGGTTCACGAATTTGACCACGGAAGCTTCCTGATCGAGCTCGCTTAAATCCTGTTTGAGCAGGCTTTCCTCGTCTTCCAGATCGATCCGGTCGTCCTGCATCATGCGATCGAGGGTTTCCGCGCCAACCCCGTAGAATTTTTTGGAGGCGGCCGAAATATCTTCGTCAGGGCAGAGGACCAGGCGGATCCGGCATTCCGCCGCCAGATGCAACGCATCGACCAGACCGGGGGTAAATGGATTGCTGGTGGCCACGTTGAGGTAGTTGTTTTCTTCGGTCAGAGGAACCACGTTGTATTGGAAGATGGCCTTGGTCGGGAGCTTTTCAAGAATTTCGGGTTCGATTTGGATGTCTTTTAGCCGCTGGAAGGAGAGGCTCATCGTTTCGGCCAGTTTGGTGAGAAACTCCTCCTCCTTCACCGAGCTTCCTTTCAGCACGGCATCGCGGATGGACAGGCCATTTTCACGCGCATCAGCTAGAATCGCGGTAAGATTCTTTGCCTCGAAAAGGCCGGTGGTTTCAAGTAGGTCGTAGATTCTTGTAGTGGTTGTTAACATCGAAGGATTCTGCCATTCAATCTCTGGGAAATGCAATAGATTATTGGGTTTCTGTGCGCGGTCATCAAACGGGAGGGGCTTCTGCTTATTGCATCTGAAATAGGAACTTGGAAAATTTGACAACGCAATTGAAATTGGGCTTAACTGCTTTGTTGGCAATGGATCGGAACGACGCAAGAGGTTGGATCGATGTTTCGCCGGTGCATAGGTCGAACTTGAACTTAAGGGGGAGTAGGTTATGAAAAAGTTAATCCTGTTTGTTCTAACGTCTTTTTCTGCGGTTTCGGCGATGGCGGATCCGGCGGACGGGCCGTTGGGCGAAGCATTGCTGAGTCCCATCGACTGGGTGGTCATTGGTGTTTTCTTTGTAATGGTGATCGGCATTGGTCTGGCGGCGGCGCGCACGGCGGGCAAGAACACCGACGAGTTTTTTCTAGGCGGCCGCGGCATGCCGTGGTGGTTGCTGGGCGTTTCCATGGTGGCCTGCACGTTTAGTTGCGACACACCGAACCTTGTTACCGATTTGGTTCGCGGCGATGGGGTGACGGCCAACTGGGCGTGGTGGGCCTTTTTGATTACGGGCATGGTGACGGTCTTTGTCTATGCCCAACTCTGGCGGCGTTCCAAGGTCATGACCGATCTTGAATTCTATGAGCTGCGCTACAGCGGAAAACCGGCGGCCTTCCTGCGCGGGTTCCGCGCAATCTATCTCGGCGTTTTCTTTAACTGCCTGATCATGGGTACGGTCACGTTGGCGGCGATTAAGATTGGCCAGATCATTTTTAATATCGATCCATTGCCGACCGTGATCTTTGCTTCGATTGGCGTGGTGGTCTATGCAACGGCGGGCGGGATTAAAGGGTGTATTTGGGCCGACTTTTTCCAGTATTCCATCGCCATGTTCGGCGCGGTCTATGCGGCGGTGGTTGCGGTCGGCCAACCCGAGGTTGGGGGTTTGAATGCCCTGTTGACCCACGAGGCGATTGTTTCCAAGCTGAGCGTGATGCCCGACTTTTCGATTTGGCTGGCCTGGGTTCCGATGTTGTTGATTCCGGTGGCCGTTCAGTGGTGGGCGGTCTGGTATCCGGGGGCCGAGCCGGGCGGAGGCGGCTATATTGCCCAGCGCATGCTTGCGGCCAAGGATGAAAAGAATGCCATTGGCGCAACCCTGTTTTTTAACTTCATGCACTATGCGATGCGTCCGTGGCCGTGGATTATCGTGGCACTGGCTTCGATCCTCTGTTACCCGACCCTCGAAAGCATCCATGCGGCATTTCCGAACATCGACCCAACCTACCTCAAGCAGGATATTGCCTATCCGGCCATGATTTCGCGTTTGGGGCCGGGCTTCCTCGGGCTGGTCGTGGCATCGCTGATTGCGGCCTACATGTCTACGATCGGAACCCACCTCAACTGGGGGTCGTCCTATGCGGTGAACGACTTCTACGCGCGTTTTATCCGCAAGAACGCCAGCGACAAGGAGTTGGTTTCCGTGGCGCGCATCATGACGGTTCTTTTGATGGTCATCGCCGGGGTGGTTGCCTTGAAATTCCTGCAAAATGCCGGGCAGGCCTTTAAATTCCTGCTGCTCTCTGGTGCGGGAACGGGTGCGATCTATCTATTGCGCTGGTTCTGGTATCGCATCAACGCCTGGACGGAAATTGCTGCGATGGTTGCGGCCTCCGTCGTGGCCATCTGGATTATTGCTGTTCCGGGCGATGACGGCGTGAAGGAGTGGGTCGTCGATTACAGGTCGGTTCAGGAATTCGTGCAGGTGGTTGACAGCCCGGCGTTGGTTGCTGCGGCTGAAAAAGGAGAGAAGGTTCTCGATCAACTTCCCGCCGACAACGCAGAACTTTCGGCCTTCCTGATTGAAGATGGAGCCCCGCGTAAAGTGGATGCGCTGGTGAAATCCGGAAAGCTATATGTTTACGACACCCGCGTTTCAGGATTGGTCTTCCCCGTTCAACTACTCATCTGCGTTGGGTTTGTGACGCTGGCATGGGTGGGCACGACGTTGCTGACCAAGCCGGCGGAGACTGCGACCCTGCGTAGCTTCTACAAGCTTTGCCACCCGGGGGGGCCGGGCTGGAAAAAGGTGGTGCTCGATGCCCGCGCCGACGGCGAGGAGATCGACCAGAAAGAAGGCATCACCGACTGGAAGCTTCCCATTCAGTTGTTGTGCGTCTTTCTCGGTTGCGTGGCGATCTACAGTTCACTCTTTGCGGTTGGCAACTTTGTCTATGGCAATCCATTGGCCGGCGGTTTGATGACGTTGCTGGCGGCAGGAGCCATGTTTGTTCTGTTCAGGTCATTCGGAAAGCTCGGCGCCGAGTAGGCCGCAAGAAACCGATTGAAATCGGGAGCTGGGAACCTTGTGTTTCCGGCTCCCTGTTTTTTTTAATTCACGACCGCTTTCCCTTGCGATGCTTCGGGTGAGGCGTGTGCTACACCAACGTCTTCGTTCTTTTTTTGCGCAGGTGGCTTACGATTCCCTCGATGGAGTAGAGGAGCAGAGCCATCCAAATGATGGAAAAGCCCACCATCTTGGCGGGAGGGAACGGCTCCCGAAAGATGAATATCCCGATGAGGAATTGAAGGGTCGGGGCAAGGTATTGCATGAGGCCAACCACGGTCAGGCTGAGGCGTTTAACCCCGAAAATAAAAAGCAATAGCGGAACGGAAGTTACGACCCCCGTGCCAGCAAGTAATAGGGAAACCGTGGGGCCTTGGGTAATAAACCCGGACGCGCTCTGGGTGGTGAGGTAGATCAGGACGGCCCCTGCGGGGATGGAAAGCCATGCCATTTCACAAAACAGGCCTTCCACGGCCGCCAAGGATGCCGTCTTTCTAAGTAGGCTGTATAGAGCAACCGTACTGGCCAAGGTTAATCCGATCCACGGAAAGCTGCCGTAGGAAAAAGTAAGGTAGAGCACTCCCGCTAATGCCACGCCCATGGCCAGCCATTGCCCGGGGCGCAGTTTTTCCTTCAAGAACAAGACCCCAAGCAACACCGCCATCAGCGGGTTGATAAAATACCCCAGACTCGACTCCACCACATGGCCGCTGTTGACCGCCCAGATATAGACGAGCCAGTTGGAGCCGAGCAGTATGGCGGTGATCAGGGTTGTGAGCCGGGTGCGCCGATTTTTCCAAACCGTCCGCAGTCTCCGCAGTCGACCCTGCCGAAGCAATAGAAGAAAAGTAAGGAGCAGGGACCAGAGAATTCGATGGCTGATAATCTCCCATGAAGGGATCGTGTGCAGCGCCTTCCAGTACAAGGGCAGTATGCCCCATAGGGTATAGGCCGAGAGGATTGCAACCAGACCGGTTCGGCTATGCTCAATGGGATTCGTCGACTTCATGATAGGGGGTTTGGTAATATGGATGGTCGGTTGCTTTTAATTAAAATCATTAGCTAGAGAAATAGGCCAAAGCCGTACGGAAGTTCAATCAATATTTTAAGTGTGGGTTGGGGGGTCTGCGGTCTACAGCGTAGCGGTTTCTTTATTTAGTTGTAGATTTCTGTAGAAAAATATCGTGGAACACGATAAACAGGCGCTTCATTCAATTAAGGAAATTAGAGATATGGAAACAGGTACAGTAAAGTGGTTCAGTTCGGAAAAAGGTTTTGGTTTCATCACTCCAGATGGGGGCGGTACGGATATGTTCGTTCATCATTCTGAAGTTCAGGTTTCTGGCTATGCCTCCCTGGATGAAGGCCAGAAGGTCTCCTATGAAGTTGGAGAAGGCCAAAAAGGCCCCTGTGCAACAAACGTTGTTCCGGTCTAATTCGATGAATTAGGCTGAACGAAGCTACACACGAAAAGCGTCCATACGGGCGCTTTTTTTATGCCTGTGTCATTTGTTTCTTCATATCCCAAGGAGTGGGTTTCGATCGATGTCGGGGATCGTGCTTACTTCTTTATCTGATAGACGCGGACATAGTCGATTTCGTAACGGGAAGGAAATTCGGTGGCCGAGGGGTTGCCGCCGGCCTTGCCCCCGATGGCGAGGTTGACGAGAATGTATTGGGGTTGATGAAATGGGTTTTCGATGGGATGGCCTGCGGGATTGAAGGTGTCTTTCAACGGGGTTTCGTTGAGCAGCTGGCCGTCAACATAGAGCCTGATGCGCTCCTCGTCCCAGTCCATTCGCCAAATGTGGAACTGGTCGGGCCAATCTGTTTGGAAGTTCGAGATCGGCGTTTTGACGCTGTCCCATTTCGGGGTGAACTGTTTTTTTGTGGCGCAGGCGATATTGGCCAACAGCTGGCCTTGGTAGTATTCCATAATATCGATTTCGCCGTTGCCCGGCCATTTGCCGTGGATGCCCAGGGTCCAGAAAGCAGGCCATAGGCCGGGGCGCACATCGATTCTTGCACGCATTTCGAAGCGACCGTATTTCCAGCTATGCAGCCCTTTCGTCGTTAGGCAGCTCGACGTGTATTCGGCAAATTTACGCTGGGTTCTCCATGAATTTGAATCCGGCTTGTAGTGGGTATTCGGCACGCGCTCTCGCCGCCCTTCGATCACGAGCATGCCGTTGGTGCAGATGGCATTGTCGGGTTGGTACCACTGGGCTTCATTGTTGCGCACAAATCCGCGTTCGTAGATCCAGTTCGCAGGGTTTGGAGTCCCTTCGTCATTAAATTCGTCCGACCAGACGAGCGTGTAGTTGCTTTCCAAAGCATAGGAGGCCGGAGCCAGCAAAGCGGCGAAGAGGATGGGGGGTATGGTTTTTTTCAATTTCATTTCTGGCCTTGCATCGTTAGCGGTATTTGGGAGATGTCTATTGCTCCGATATGCGCCAAAACCGCGATTAACAGGGTGCATATGCATAGGGATTTTTTCATATCCATAAAACCTTAATAAAAAAGTCAGGCAGAGGATTGTTGTTCAATCAAAATATGAGACTTATAGGATGGGC
>JAOZKS010000105.1 GCA_029935255.1 Pontiella sp. | reverse complement strand
GCCGTCCCGCCCGTCGGCAAAACGTGGCTGGGTCCTGCCGCAAAATCGCCGACCGATTCCGGTGTCCACTCCCCAATAAACAGCGCTCCCGCATTCACCACTTTCTTCACCCATGGATCTGGATTCTTGACAATCAACTCCATATGCTCCGGCGCAAACAGATTGCACAGCTTCATCCCGTCGCTCAGGTTCTTCACAACCACCAGCAACATGCCCTTTTCCAACACCTGATAAACCGGCTCCGTACGCGAGAGCAACTCCGCTTGCTTGAGGATTTCAACGCGGATAGCCTCCGCCTGTTTCTGCGAGGTGGTTACCAACAATGATTTTTCCGATCCCGTTCCGTGCTCCGCCTGCGAAAGCAAGTCGGCCGCCATGTGCGCCGGATTCGCGGAGCCGTCGCACAGCACCGCAATCTCGCTCGGTCCCGCCACCATATCCAGCGCCACATCGCCATAGACCTGGCGCTTCGCGGCCGTCACATAGGGACCGCCCGGGCCCACAATTTTTCGAACCTTGGAAATGGTCTTCGTGCCATAGGCCATTGCCCCAATGGCCTGAATGCCGCCCACCTTATAGATCTCCGTCGCACCCGCCAGATTGAGCGCATAAACAATGTAGGGGTTCAGCTTGCCGTCCTTGTCGCCCGGCGAACAGGCAACGAGTTCCTTCACTCCCGCCACCTTTGCCAGCGTCAGCGTCATCAACGCGGTCGAAGCCAGTGGAGCCGCGCCCCCGGGGATGTAGGCTCCCACCCGATCAAATGGAACAAACTTTTCCCCCAGCATGCCGCCCTTCGGAGTCGCCATTTCCCAATCGTCGCGCAATCCATTTTTTGAAAAGGCCACAATACGCTTATGAGCCTCCTTCGCGGCCTTTTTAAAATCGGCATCGACCCGCGCTTCGGCCTCAGCAATCTCCTCCGGCGAAACCCGCAAACGACGAACGGTGAGGTTCGATCCATCAAATCGGCGGGCATAGTCAATCACGGCTTTGTCGCCAAACTCGCGGATATCCGCCAGCACCGACGAAGCCACCTCCATCGCTTTGCCTTCCACAGATGGACGCAACAGAAAGGCCTCGGCCTTCTTATATTTTTTGTCCGTGCCCCACTTAACGATCGGTGCCAAAATTTTACTCATGTCAAAATCCTCTATTTCCAACAGGGGGAAAACCTACAATCCCCGCGCGGTATTTCAAACCTTATTTCCCAATGCAAAACCGCGAAAAGATGCTCTCCAGTAATTCTTCATGGTAGACCCGTCCCGTTACCTGCCCGAGGTATTCCAGCGCAGAGCGCAGGTGTTCGGAAGCCAGCACGGCATTCTCTTCAACACTTTGATTCAAAAATGCGCGGGCTTGTTTCGCTTCTTTATGCGCGCAGATCAACAGGTGCCGGTGCCGCTCGGAAATCACCGCATGCGGCGGTGCCTGCAGATCCGCCCCTTTCTCCAAGGCATCGGCCATAGACCGCTTGAGTTCCTCCAAGCCAACCCCTTTAACCAAACAAGCCTCGATCCCTGCAATATCCCCGACCACTCTGCCGCGATCAACCTTGTTTAGCACCACCACGCTTTTTTCCGGGTCCAGTTTTTCAAGCCGTGCCCGATCCTCTTCGTGCAGCGGCTCGGAGGCATCGATTAGATAGACGGAAAGGTGCGCTTCCTGGCCGTGTGCTTCCGCGCGGCGCACCCCTTCGGCCTCGATTTCGCAGTCGGTTTCGCGCAGGCCGGCCGTATCGATGATCCGCAACGGAATTCCGTCAAGCACATAGCCCTCCTCCAGCGTATCACGTGTCGTTCCTGCCGTGCTTGAAACAATGGCGCGATCAAATCCGAGCAAGGCGTTAAGCAACGTCGACTTCCCGGCATTGGGGCGACCCAGAATCACCACCCGCGCACCCTCGCGCAACAGGCGGCCTTCATCCCACGTATCGAGCAGGTTATCCAGTGTCAGGAACGTTTCATCCAGGAGATCCGCAATTCCCGAAAACACATCGTCCGGCAGCTCGTCCTCCACAAAGTCGAGTGTGGTTTCCAAATTGGCCGCCACCTCGAGAAAAGCCTCGTAGATTCCGTCGAATTGCTGGCTCAACTGGCCCTCCATCTGCTCCATGGCAGCCGAGGCGGCACGATCGGAGCGCGCGCGGATCAGATCAAAAATACCCTCCGCCTGGAGAAGGTCGATCCGCCCATTCAAGAAGGCGCGTTTTGTGAACTCCCCCGGCTCGGCCATCCGCGCACCGGCTTCGAGTGCTCGGCGCAGAATACGGCGCATACCGACCGCACCGCCATGCCCTTGGATTTCAACGACATCCTCGCGCGTGTAGCTATTCGGAGCACGCATCACCAAGGCAAGCCCGGTATCGATCTCCTTGCCATCAGCTCCCACCACCTTGCCATAGGCAAACGTGCCGTGCCCCCGTTCCGAAACCGGGATGTGGTCTAACGCATGGAAAAGCTGATCGGCAATCGCCCAAACCTTGGAACCGGAAATACGCACAATCCCCACCCCGCCCTCGCCGGGCGGTGTCGCAATCGCCGCAATCGTGTCTGGATCATATAAAGACATGCGCGGGATATTAGCCGTTCCCGCTCTACAGCAAAGCAAAAAGAAGATGGTTCAGGCCAAGCGCAATGAGGGCTGCAAGAAAGTCATCGATCACAATGCCAAAGCCGCCGTGGATATGCTGGAGCTGCTTGATCGGCGGAGGCTTGGTGATGTCGAAAATACGGTGAAGGATAAATCCGCTGAGCAGAGCCCATGGGTTGGTCAGACCCATCACCGTGATCGGCAGCGTCAGATATTCATCCGCCACGATACAACCCGGGTCCTTTCCGCCGATCATCTTTTCCGCCACCCCGCAGATGGGAATGGCGATCAGCGTCAAAACCAAGCACGTGCCTATCTGGCACCACAGATTGGGCAGCATCATCAACCCCCACGCCAAAGGCAAGCCCACCAGAGTCCCCACCGTCCCCGGCATAATGGGACTCCACCCCGTTCCAAACCCCACTGCAATCCATTTAATTAAATTCTTCATTTCATTCTCCCAAGTGCATCCGTGTATATCTGTGTTTATCCGTGGCCTAACTTTTCCGCAAGCGTAGAGAGCAACCCAATACACGCCGTGTCGGTCCGCAAAACCCGCGCGCCCAGTCCAAACAACTCAAATCCATGCCCCTGCAGCTTATCCCGCTCATAGGCCGTCCACCCGCCCTCCGGCCCGATGGCTAGCAGCACCCGCCTGTCGAAAAATTCAAAATCCCCTAGCCGTTTCTCTCCCGTTGGATCGGCCAATAATTTCATGGAATCAGGGAACAAACCATCCAGATCATCTTCAACAAAGGGCTTAAAGCGCTGACGAACCAGCACCTCTGGAAGATGGGTGCAACGCGCCTGTTGCAAACCTTCGATCAACCGTGCGTTGTAGAAATCGGGAACAAGCACATGGCTATCAAAATAGAACCGCTCCACCTTCTCGGCATTCACCAACACAATCCGTCCCACACCCAGCGCAGCCAACTGCGCCCACATCCGCTTCATCACCTTTGGACGAGGCATCGCCAATAGCAAATCGATTCGCGGCTTCGGAGGAACCTTCTCTTCCACTACGCACTGAAGACAGACTTCATGTTGATCGATGGCAAGCACCGTACCCGTCCCGAGCGGACCGTTGAGCAAACCGATGCGAAGCGTTTTCCCCGGCTCCGCCTTCAACACTTTATAGATATGCCGCGCCCGCTCATCGGAAAGTACCGCCAAGCCATCGTCGCTAAAATCGTCGGGTTGCAAGAGAATCAGGTTCATAACGAGGCAGAGTTTCCAACGTTCGGGAGAAAATGGCGAGCAACTTAGAACAATATGCGCTAGCCTCCCGCATTAACTAGCGGAGATGTGTAATGGAACTTGAACTAACCCCGATTGAAGTGCGCGTACTGGGCTGCCTGATTGAAAAGGAGATCGCCACTCCAGATCATTATCCACTAACGCTCAACGCGCTGGTGAATGCCTGCAACCAAAAGTCGAACCGCGAACCGCTCATGATGCGCGACGAAAGCACGGTGATCGGTGCGCTGGACGAGCTGCGCATGGCCCACCAGCTCGCGATCGAATTCACCTCCACCGGCAGCCGTGTGGCAAAGTACAAGCATTGCCTCTCCAACCGTTGGAACTTTTCCCCGGCAGAAACCGCAATCCTGTGCGAACTGTTCCTGCGCGGTGCGCAGACCCCCGGCGATCTACGCGCCCATGCATCCCGTCTACATGCGTTAACCGACCGCAATGAAGTGGAGGGAATCCTCCATGGAATGGAAGTGCTTGAAGACGGCCCGTTCGTCGTCCAGCTTCCGCGAGAACCCGGCAAACGCGAGCAGCGCTGGGCGCACCTCTTTTCCGGCGAGCCGGATATCGCTCCCGAACCGGAATCTCCGAAGGAGGCCGCGCCGGCCGGAACCAACACGCCCCAAACCTTGGAAAGCGAAGTGGTTGCCCTTCGACAGGAACTCGACGAACTCAAGGCCGACTTTTCCGAGTTTAAAACTGCGTTCGAGTAAATGGACATCTTCGCTTCTTTCGGGTAGGTTCCCTTCTTTTTCAACAAAAGGATCGCCTAATGGAAGGAATCAAACTAACTCAATACAGCCACGGGGCCGGATGTGGATGCAAGATTTCGCCGGCGTTGCTGGAGTCGATTCTGAAAACCTCGCGCGAAACCCTGCCCCACCCCAACCTGCTTGTGGGTAATTCCAGCAAGGACGATGCGGCAGCCTACGACCTCGGCAACGGAACCTCCGTGCTGAGCACCACCGACTTCTTTATGCCGATCGTCGACGATCCGTTCACCTTCGGTCGCATCGCCGCCACCAATGCCATCAGTGATATCTATGCGATGGGCGGCAAGCCGCTCATGGCGATCTCGATCTTTGGCTGGCCCATCAAAAAACTTTCCGACGACGTGGCGCGGCAGGTGATCGACGGCGGTCGCGCCGCGTGCGACGATGCCGGTATTCCGCTGGCGGGCGGGCATTCAATCGACTCGCCGGAACCGATTTTCGGGCTGGCCGTGACGGGAATTGTTGAGAATAAACATCTCAAACAAAACAATACCGCAGAACCGGACTGCGAAATCTTCCTCACCAAGCCGCTCGGCATCGGCATCCTTTCCACCGCGCAAAAGATGGGCGTGATCGAGCCCGGCCATATCGACGCTTCGATCGAAACCATGTGCATGCTCAACACCATCGGCGCGGAGATTGCGAAGCTCGACGGCGTGGTGGCACTTACCGATGTCACCGGTTTCGGCCTGCTCGGCCACCTCGGCGAAATCTGCGACGGAAGCGATATCTCCGCCACGATCCACTATGATCGGGTGCCCAAACTGCCCCATGTTGAAAAATACATCGCGCTCGGGTGCATCCCCGGCGGCAATAAAAACAACTTCACGAGCTATGGGCACACCCTCGGCGAAATGAGCGACGAACAAAAAAACCTCCTCTGCGATCCGCAGACTTCCGGCGGGCTATTGAGCATTGTTCGCAAAGATTCCATTGCCGAGTTTCTCTCGCTAACCTCCGCCGCAGGACTGGAACTCAGGTCCATCGGCCACACCCGCGAACGCGGCGAAAAATCCATTAAGATCGAAGGCTGATGGAACTACCCACCACCAGCGACTTCCGGCAGATCGTTCTCGATGACGTTCCACTCATTGATGTGCGCGCACCGGTTGAATTTGAAAGCGGGGCGTTTCCGAATGCCGTGAATCTGCCGCTGATGAACAATCAAGAGCGCCGCCTCGTCGGCATTTGCTATAAAGAGAAAGGGAATGCCGAAGCCGTCAAGCTGGGACACGAGCTGGTAAGCGGGAACGTAAAATCGGAGCGAATTGCTGCGTGGACGGAACAGCTCGAGCGCCGCCCCGACAGCAGGCTCTACTGCTTTCGTGGCGGAATGCGCTCGCAGATTAGCCAGCAGTGGATCGCCGAGGAAACCGGCTTGATTATCCCTCGACTGAAGGGAGGCTATAAAGCCTTTCGCAACGACCTGCTGAATCACCTCGACCCCGACACCCTTTCCAGCACACCGGTCATTCTTGGCGGACGCACCGGCACGGGAAAAACCATTCTGCTCCAAGCCTTGGAAAATAAAATCGACCTCGAAGCCATCGCCAACCATCGCGGGTCCTCCTTCGGACGCTTTACCACACCACAACCCACACCGATTGATTTTGAAAACAGCCTCGCATGGGCCTTCATCAAACATGCTGCGGCCGGCCATCGGCACATGGTTCTCGAAGACGAGGGCCGCAACGTTGGCGATCGATACTTACCCACCCCGCTCGCCGAGCATTTCCGCCAGGCAGATCTCGTGATTTTGGAGCGGCCGCTCGAAGAGCGAATAGAAATTACCTTCGACGAATATATCACCGGTTCACAGGCGGATTACCAAGCCGTCCATGGCGACGAAAAAGGTCTCCATGAATGGTTGGCCTACATGGACTCATGCATCGACCGTATCCGGAAACGACTCGGCGGCCTGCGCCATAAGGAGATCAAACAACTACTGCACTCCGGGCGGCACAGGGAATGGATCGAGCGACTTCTGCGAGAATACTACGATCCGATGTATGACTATCAGATTGAAAACAAAAAGAGCACGCTCGTCTTTCAGGGCAACGCCACCGAAGTGCTTGAATATCTAAAGGCGCTACCCTAGATTGGTTCCATGGGTTTATTCAGCAAAAAATTCACCATCGTCGTCGTGTGCAAAGCGAATATCACGCGCAGTGCCTATCTGCATGGCTACATGGAAAACTACCTGAAGGACCACATGCCCTACGCACGCAAGAAGGTTCGTATTCTTTCGGCTGGAGTGCAGGCACGCAGCGGAGGATCAGCCAGCCAGGTGGTCAAGCATGTGGCCAAGATCAACGGATTCAGCTTGCGCGGACACCACTCCGATCCAATGTCTCGGAAGATCGTGAAGGAGGCCGATGTGATTCTCGTGATGGAGCAATACCAAAAGGATGCCATCCTTGAACGCTTTCCAAAGGCGGAAGGAAAAACCTTTCGAATGATGGAATATCTCTGGACAGGCGATGCCGATGAAATTCGGGACATCCCCGATCCTACCGGACAAAATCTGGTCGATTACGAAGAGTTCATGGACATCGCCCACGCCGAGGTCGATCGGATCTTCCGCGAGCTGGGCCGCGAAGGCGTACTTTAACTTTACCGCTCCCCTCCAGCACTCGGCCATCTTGTCCATGGACTCCCCATAGTGGCGCGAGCGGATGGCATCCCGGCGGAAAGCCCCGCAACCACCAACCCGGAGGGTTTCAGGAAATCGCACCGAGTGAGCTTCCACTCGGTAGCAGGAGGTTGTGCGGTTCTGTTTTTCACAGGCTGTATTTCCTTATGATGCCCTCGGCTTGAGCTGCGGGAAGAGAATAACGTCGCGGATGGCATCGGAACCGGTGAGCAACATGAGCAGGCGATCGATGCCGATGCCCATTCCCCCGGTCGGAGGCATGCCGTATTCCAAGGCCAAGAGGAAATCCTCATCAATCTTCGATCCATCACCGGCGGCCTGTTCTTCAAAACGCTTGCGTTGCTCAACGGGATTGTTGAGTTCGCTGTAGGCCGGGGAAATTTCCTTGCCACCAATGATCAGCTCAAAGACATCGACGAGTTCGGGATTATCTGTGCAATGGTTGGCCAGCGGCACCAGCTCGGCGGGCAGACGGGTGATGAAGGTGGGCTGAATCAGAGTGCCTTCGATGGTCTTGTCGTAGATTTCGTGGGTGACTTGCTTGAAGTCCATCCCCTCTTCAATATGCACGTCAAGTTCCTCGGCCTTGGCCTTCGCTGCCTCTAGGGGGGTTTCGAACCAGTCGTCGCCGAGGTGCTCCTTGACGAGATCGTGGTACGGTACTTCGCGCCATGGGGTTTTGAGATCGATGGTGTTGCCCATCCATTCAAACTCCATCTTTTCAAAAATGGTCTCGGCCAGATGCACGACCATGCTTTGGATCAGCTCCTGCATGGTGCGCATGTCGCCAAAGGCCTGATAGATTTCGAGGCAGGTGAATTCGGGGTTGTGTGTGCGATCAAGTCCTTCGTTGCGGAAGTTGCGGTTCATTTCGTAAACGCGATCCATGCCGCCGACGATCAGGCGTTTT
>JAOZKS010000104.1 GCA_029935255.1 Pontiella sp. | reverse complement strand
ATTTCCCCGGCGGCGGCATCTCGACGGCCAACGCCCACGACGCCCTCTTCGATATCAAGGCCTCCATCGCCGAGCTCGCCTTCTATCGCGCAAATCTGAAGTAATTGTTGCAGAGACCCGTGATTGCAGGGCGGTAAGCGAAGGAACGGCAAATCTTGTAAATCGCTTTGCTTTGGCGGGGCAGTTTCTTCTATATTCACCGGATGGCAAAAACTAAGACAGAAGAGCCGGTTCGGTCGGGCTGGCGGGAGATTGCGGGGATACTGGTTGGTACGGTGGGGCTGATGTTGCTGTTGGGGGTTTTATCCTATGATCCAGCGGATATCGGAATGTTCCGTAACCAGCCGGATTCGCATAACTGGATTGGCCCGTTCGGTGCAAATACAGCGCATAAAGCATTTATGTACTTTGGCGTGGCGGGCTATGTGATTCCTTTTTGCATCCTTTGGATCGGTGCTTCATCGGTCTTTTACTCGGCGCGTAAGATTTATCCCCGCCTTCTTTGGTTCCTTTTGGGACTGTTCTGCCTCGCCGGTTTGATCGATATGAACGATCAGGTATGGCATCGGCTGGTTGAGCACCTGAACATTGGTACCCCCGGAGGGCTGATGGGCGAGGTGCTGGCGCAACGGACGCTTGGATATTGGATCGGGCATGCTGGTGCTGGGATTGTTTTTGTGGTGCTGCTGGCCATCTCAGTTATACGCATGCTCGATTTGCAGGTGATTGATTTGTGCAAGCAGCTTTGGAAATGGATCAAGACGCTGAGAATGGAAGCCCCGAGCGTTGAGGACGTGCTGGCACCCGCTGAAAAACAAAAGAGCAAGCGTGCCCCGCGTAAGCCGAAGCCTGCGGTTGAGCCTCGGGAGGAACACGATATTCAGAAGATCGTTGCAGCACAGCAAGCGGCAAATAAAGCCAAAACTGAAAAACTGGCGGCGAAGAAAAAACAGGCTCCAGGGGAGGGAAAAACGGCGTGGGAAAAACCAAAGAAGGAGACCCGGCCGAAGGCAAAAGGCGATGGGGTTTCGGAAGAGCAGTTCTCCAGCTTCAAAGAGAGTGAAACGCATGTGAACTATCAGTTGCCATCGATCGACTTGCTTGATCCGTCTATTCCGCAGGGCAAAGGGATGTCGCCCAGCGAAATTGCCGACACCGCTCAGGTTTTGCAGAATGCGCTGGAAGAGTTTGGCGTCGAGGCCAAGGTGACCGGCGTGCAGCAGGGGCCCGTGGTGACATGCTACGAAATATTGCCTGCGGCCGGTGTGCGCGTTGAACGCATCAAGGCGCTGTCCGACAATATAGCGCTGAAAATGCACGCCGAGAGCATCCGCATCCAGGCACCGATCCCCGGAAAAGGGGTCTGCGGGGTGGAAGTACCCAATACCGCACGCTCCTCTGTTTTCTTCCGCGACATGATCGAAAGTTCGGAGTTTCAGTCCAGCAAACATGCACTTCCACTCATATTGGGAAAGGATGTGAACGGCGAAAGCATGATCTACGACCTCGCCAAGATGCCGCACCTGTTGATTGCCGGAGCCACGGGTGCGGGTAAATCGGTCTGCATGAACTCTATTTTGACGGGGTTGCTGATGAAGCATTCGCCCGATGATCTACGCCTGATTCTTGTCGATCCCAAAACGGTTGAGTTCCACCAATACAACAACCTGCCGCACCTTGTGGTTCCGGTCATTACCAATGCCAAAAAAGTTCCGCTTGGGCTAAAATGGGCGATTGACGAGATGGAGCGCCGCTTTAAATGGTTCCGCTTGGCCGGCGTTCGCGATTTATCAGGGTTCAATACCCGGGTACTCCAGAAACAAGAAGAACTTTTTGGGGATGCCGAGGTGCCCGATCCGGCGAAGCAGAAGGATCAGATTCCTGAAAAACTCCCCTACATCGTTATTGTGATCGACGAGCTTGCCGACCTGATGGCCGTTGCGCAGGCGGAGATCGAGGCTGGAATCGCACGCCTTGCAGCCAAATCGCGTGCCGCCGGGATCCACATGATTCTCGCCACGCAACGCCCCGACGTGAAGGTGATTACCGGAACGATCAAGGCCAACTTCCCCGTACGCATTGCCTTCAAGGTTTCACAAAAAGTGGACAGCCGTACCATCCTCGATCGAATGGGGGCCGATGCATTGCTAGGTCGGGGCGACATGCTCGTTCTGCCCCCGGGGTCCGATAAGCTGATCCGTTCGCAGGGTGCATTTACCAGCGATGGCGAGATCGATCGTGTAACCAACTTCTGTAAAGAGCAGGGCAAGCCCGAATTTATCACCGAGATCCACGAAAAAATCGAGAAACCAACAACCGACCTTCCCGAGATGGATAGCGGAGAGGACGATGAACTTCTGGAGCAGGCGATCGAGGTGATTCGCCAGACTAAACGAGCTTCGACATCCTCCCTGCAACGGCGATTGCGCATTGGCTACACCCGTGCCGCCCGCGTGATGGACTTGCTTGAGGAACGCGGTATGATCGGTCCGCCGGATGGGGCGGGCCCGCGTGAAATTTTAATAGATCTTGATGGGGAAATCCCCCAAAACCCGGGAGTGGAGAATCATGGAACAGACTAGCTTGAATATCGGAACCATTGGGCAAAAGCTCGAATCGGCCCGCCAAGCCAAAGGGATTAGCGTCTCGGAGGCCGGACAGGCCACCAAAATTCTGTCCAAATTCATCGAGGCCATGGAAGCCGATGACTTCGGAGCACTTTCCGCCCCGGTCTATGCCAAGAGTTTCATTAAGATGTACGCCAAATTCCTCGGCCTCGATGCGACTCCGTTGCTCGATGAATATGTGGAGCAACACGCGCCTCAGGTCAAACGGCAATTGAGCGACGAAGTTCGGCAAAATCTAGCGAATGCCGATCAGGTTTCCGTGGAAGCCACCCCCTCGCCTTCTGCAGGAGGCAAACGCATCTTTGGCGATGTCAACGCGGCGGCCTCCAAATTTTCAGAATCCGGCATCTCTCCCAAAACACTCATCATGGCAGGGGGGGGGGGGGTGGCCATCCTGATTATTCTTCTAAGTGTCACCCAGTGCGATTCGGAGGATGAAAGCGAGCCTGCGCCCGCAGCTGGAGGAGTGGCAATCGTTGAGCGGCAGTTGCTGTTTGAAAACCAACCCGATGCCTATCTGGTCAAGCGTGACGAAATTGAAGTGGAACAAAAATAGTTTCCACGGATTGAACAGGAGTCCTATGAAAGACTTGCCGAACCACCTGACGATAAGCCGATTTTGGATGACCGCCGTAATGATGGTCTGCATGAGTATCGACTTTCCGTATGCACGTATCGCCGCACTGGGAATTTTCATCGTCGCGAGTGTCACCGACGCACTCGATGGGTATTTGGCCCGCAACTTTTTTGGCTGTACTTCATTCGGGAAACTGATGGATCCACTGGCCGACAAGGTGCTGGTTTGCGCGGCCTTCATTGGCTTCATCGAACTCGATATGCTGCGGGCCTGGATGGTCGTATTGATCATCGCCCGTGAATTTATGGTGACGGGCATGCGCCTGCTCATGATTGAAAAAGGCATCGTGATGCCCGCCGGCATGTGGGGCAAGGTTAAGACCACCGTGCAAATGTTGGCGATCTGTCTGCTGTTCGCCGGTTTGATTTGGCCGAAGGAATGGCTTCCATCCCCCGGAAGTTCATTCGCCTGGTGGATTGGTCTTGGCACCGCGCTGCTCACCGCATGGACCGGCATGGTCTACTTCTGGCAGCAACGCCACATTATTTGGGAAAAGGAAGGTGTTGAGTAAGGGAGTAAAGGGGTAAGGGTGATTAAGGATTTCCCCCATCACTTCCATACGCCACCCCGAAGGAGTTTTTAATATGGGACGCGAAAACATTGAAAACTGGCATGTGAAAAAGTGTGCCAAGGCATGTGATGGCTGTGAAGAGGAGTTTCAGCACAAGCAAGAGCTCTATTCCTGCCTCTTCTTCGAGGACGGCGAATATCAGCGGCAGGATTTCTGCAAGAACTGCCGGAAGAAAGAAGCCTCTGCGTTGAGTTCGTGGAAAACCGTTTTCATGGTGCCGCCGCCCCCCGCCGAAGAGGTGGTGCAGAAAGAAAATGCCGAGTCGCTTCTTCGGAAACTCATGGCCAAGGAAAATGAAGAGGATCTGAATGCCATCTTTATCTTAATGGTCATGCTCGAACGTAAAAAAATATTTGTTGAGCGCGACACTCAAAAAGCAGAAGACGGACGCAAGCTACGTATCTACGAGCACAAGAAAACCGGCGAAAGTTTTGTGGTGATTGATCCCGAACTCAAGCTCGATCAGCTCGAACACGTTCAGGAAGAAGTCGTTGTCCTCCTCGGCGGAAAACCGCGCAATACGGAACCGGAAGTTGAGGTTTCTGCCGATCCGGAAATAGCAGACTGAACCCTCCGGAACGAAGTCCGCTATCGTATGAAGTCTATGCGCTTGAGCCCATCGAATAGCCGTTGAGGTCGAGGGTCACGAATTTGTACCCGGCTTTCTTGATGGTGGCGACGAGCTCGGTTCGTTCACTCATGATCTTTTCAAAATCGGCGGGTTCCACTTCGATGCGGCAGAGGTCGCCGTGGTGGCGGATTCGGTATTGGGCATAGCCGCGTGCGCGCAGAATGGCTTCCGCTTTTTCCACCTGTGTCATGGCTTCGAGGTCGATGCGGGTTCCGGTGGGGAAGCGGGAGCCGAGGCAGGCGAAGGAGGCTTTTGTTGCGGTGGGCAGTCCGCGGCGTTCGGAAAGGATGCGGATCTCCTTCTTGTAAAGCCCGGCATTTTGCAGAGGGGCGACGACACAATGATTGGCGGCGGCCTGAGTGCCGGGGCGGACATCGCCTTTGTCATCTTCAATCGCTCCGTGGGCGAGAACGATTTCTCCGAACTCGGACATGATGGTTTCCATCTTGGCGAAGAGTTCGTTTTTGCAGTGGAAGCAGCGGTCGCCTCGGTTCTCTAAATAGGCATCGTTTTTGTGCTCGTTGGTTTGGATGATGCGCAGGTTCCAGCCACGTTCTTTGGCCAGATCAATGGCATCCTGGAGTTCTGCACGCGGGATGGAGGGGGAGTCGGCAATAATCATCCGGGCATTTTGGCCGAGCACTTCATGGGCGCAATCGGCGAGGTAGGAGGAGTCGACCCCTCCGGAATAGGCGACCGCCAGCGAGCCGTAGGCCTTGAGCTCTTCGAGTAGTACCTGCTCTTTTTCTTCAATGGATTTCATGCGTGAATAGTAGCGGATTCGCTGATCTGATCAAATAGGAACACCCACCCGGTTCGTTAATTTCAAGTTGGAATCGTGTTATCTTTTCCATTTTCAGGGGGTGGAATGCAAGGCACTTAAGAAATAGACTTGAAAAAGTTCTTTTCAACAATGAAGCTGTTCTGTTTTGGGATCTAGTTAACACATAAGTCGTTACCGGTGGATATCTGGAAGGCTGGAAGGGATCATTCTAAAATGAATATGCGAGTTCTATTTTTAATGCACAAAACCTTAGCGGTCGTATTTCTATTTGCCGTGCACGCTTTGGGTGATGAAGAGGGTATCATTGGCATCTCCCTGGGGGCATCGCGGTCATGGCATCCGTATGCGATGGGTGCGAACACAAAATTTCTTGAAGACGCACCTTTTGACCAGAAGAAGAACAATATCGAAAACCTCACCCGGTTAGGATTGCGCAGCTTCCGCTATCCCGGAGGAACGGCCGGTAATGACTGGGACTGGATCAAAGGAACCAAGGGGGAGGGGAGATTTCGGTTTCCTCCGCAGGATATGGCCGTTCTGCACAAGAAAGCCGATGTCGAGGTGATGTGGATGGTGAATATGCTTAATAAGGATATTGATCATAACCTCCAAGGGTTGCTTGCGGCACAAAAAGCCGGAGTGCCCATCGATTTGATTGAACTCGGAAACGAGTTCTATCTGAAGGGCGATGATGGATGTCACCGGGAAAAGTATCCCAAAGGGTTTGATTATGGTGCGGATGCCCTGCTTTGGATTCGGGAGCTTCGAAAAACATTTCCCCATGCTCGCTATGCTTTCGCCGACACGATGAAACAAGTCGGCCTCTCGAAGAGCCAGTTGACAAAACTCAAAGAGGCGCGGAAAAATCCTAAAGGCGGCGTGGATATCGAGGATGAGGTCTCTGGAAATTGGAGCGACCAGATTGCCGCAGCCTGCGACGAGTATGATGTACACATCATCCATCACTATTCCCGCGCAAAAATCAGCAAAGACCAACAAGCGGATCGCTCGAAAGATAAAAGAGTTACGCCTGAAGAATTTCAATCCCAATGGGAAGCCTTTCATCGCCCAAATGTGGTCGATGCATATATCGGCCGGGGTCCGGACTATTGGACGGAGCTGACAACCGATAATAACCTGGCGCATGATTCGACGATTTGGATCACCGAGTTTGGTGTCAACGAACTCATCGGCGTAATGCGGTTTACCTGGGCGAATGCGATGGGGGTTGCCAATTCCATTGCAACCTACATTAACGATGGCCGGGTCGAACGATTCTGCCATGCAAATTTTGTGGGCGGCTGGGTCCATAAAGGGAGCAAGGATCTAATCATCAAAGACCTGCCGCGAATGCCTGGCGATCTCAGTACCGAGGCCGGCGCGATGACCTCTCGCGGAAAGGTCAACCTCATGTATGCCCGCGCCATGAATGGTGCAACCGTTGTGCAGCCCCTTGTTTTTGATCCAGCACCCATGGTCGAAACTGGAATTGTCCGACCCTTCGACAGCCTTCTCGGTTGGCGTTTCGGGCAAAATAAAAAACCTACCCGCGCGATCATCTTAAATTTTTCGGCTCATTCGTATGGGGTTGACACGACCGCCATCGGCGGGCGAGAGGCGACCGTCAGCCAGTTTCACTCCGAAGACCCCTTTCGGCTATTCCCGAGGGAGAGTATGTTTGAAGATCGAAAGTTGGGAAAACTTACTCCCACGTTGGAAATCCCGCCATACTCGATTACCAACATTTCCGGGATAAACGATCCTGTTCCTGATCCTGCTCCACCCCGGAAAATCATAAAATCGATGAGTCAGGACACGTATGTCAGCAAGGCGGATCCGACGAGTAATTATAGTGTGGAGCCGTTTATTGTTTTGGATGGAAATCGGGGGGGTCCATGCCATGGAATAATTAAATTTAACATCCGGGAAAAGCCGCAGATAAAAATATCATCGATTCGCTTGCGGGTATTTCCCCATAAGATCAAAGGATCCATTAAGGCTTATGCGGCGAAGACGAAGTTGCAGAGTAACGAGATTACATGGGAAAATCACGATCCCGATGGCGCATTCATTTCTTCATCGACGAAGGGGCCGGACTCTTCCATCGAATTTGATTTATCTAAATACGTCAGAAAAGTCGGGAAATATAGCATTGTGCTCAAGTCTTCCGGCTCGGATGACGAAGCCGAGTTATTCAGTATTGAATCGAAAAAACCGCCCCTGCTAATTCTTGAGTAGGCTCTATTCTTTGGTCGGATGAATTGCTTTCTGGAGTTCGGCGCGAGGAATGAACGGGGGGGGGGGTGAAAATGATCATCCGGGTATTTGATTCAAGGATTTTCATGCAACGGATCATCGCGGATTGAGTTGTTCGGGCAACTCGGGTTATGTCATCGTCGGGGCAATATTCAACCGGAGGTTTTCATGGACGATGAAAGAAGGGCGCAACTCAAACACAAGTTCGAGATGGCGCAGCAAAAGGAACAGGTTGATACCAAAATCGCTGAAGCAACCGAGGAACGCGGGGTTGTGATCGTTATTACAGGCAATGGGAAAGGCAAGACGACCTCGGCCTTCGGAATGATCATGCGTTGCCTGGGTTATGGTCATAAAGTGGGTCTTGTGCAGTTTATCAAGGGCGTACAGCAGAGCGGGGAAGAACTCTTCATTCGCAACACCTATCCGGAGCTTCCTTTTTATCAAATGGGTACCGGTTTTACCTGGGACACACAGGATCGTTCCGGGGATATTGCCGCCGCCGAAAAAACATGGACTTTCGCCGAGAAGCTGCTCAGAGATGAAAGCCTGCACCTCGTGGTGCTTGATGAACTCACGTATATGCTCGGATACAAATATTTGGATGAAGCGAGGGTTCTCGATGCCATCCGAAATCGACCGAAAGAACAGACGGTCGTTATTACCGGCCGTGGTGGCGGCTCCGCTAT
>JAOZKS010000426.1 GCA_029935255.1 Pontiella sp. | reverse complement strand
TACCCATCGACAATGTCCGCAACTTCGCCCTGATGGGCCACACGGGTAGCGGGAAAACTTCACTGATCGATAGTATCCTGTTTAAGCTGGGTCAAGTTGATCGGGTAGGCTCTCCGGAAAACGGTACCAGTGTGGCCGATTGGACAGACGAAGAAAAAGCGCACGAAATTACCCTTTGGGCAAAACCCTTCGATGGGGTCTACACCGCCGCCTCCCGCAAGATCCGCCGCCTCGTCATGATCGACACCCCCGGCTTCGCCGACTTTATTGGCCAGATGGTTGCCGCTGCCGAAGTAACCGATGCCGGACTCATCACCGTCGATGCCAGCTCCGGCATCCAGGTCGGAACGCAACGCGCCTGGAAAGCCTGTGAAAAACGAAACCTGCCGCGTGGCATAGCCATCACTTGCCTCGACAAGGACGACACCGATTTTGACAACACCCTGCTGGAAATCAAAGAACGCTGGGGCGACGACCGCTGCATCCCGATGGTACTCCCCACCTCCGACGGCAAAGCCGTCGATATCCTCAACACACCCGCCGATCAAATCCCGGATGAGCTGAAAGACCGTATAAAAGGAATCAAGGACCACCTGATCGAACTCGCGGCCGAAACCGACGACTCGCTGATGGAAAAATATTTCGAAGGCGAAGAACTGACCGCCGAGGAATTTTCCGACGGCCTGCGCAAATCCGTACATGACGCGCACCTGATCCCCGTTTTTGCGACCTCCGTAAAATCCGACCAAGGCGTGAAAGAAACAATGGATTCGATCAGCCGTCTATTCCCATCGCCGCACGACTATCCCGTAAGCTGCGCCGAGGGCAATGAAATCTCCGCCGAGGAAGACCAACCGTTTTCCGGACAGGTTTGGCGCTGTTTCAACGATGCCTTCATCGGCCAACTCACCTTTGTGCGCATCTACAGCGGCGTGCTCAAACCCGGCATGGAAATCTACAACCCCACCAAGAACCAGAAGGAAAAGATCAGCACCATCCTCTATGTGGACGGCAAAAAAACCACCGAGGCAACAGAAGCCAAGGCCGGCGACATCGTGGCGCTGACCAAACTCAAACACACCTTCCTCAACGACTCGCTCTGCGCCCCGGGTGCAACGATCCAGTTCGAGCCCATCGTATTCCCCTCCCCCGTCACCGCCTTCGCCGTCGAACCGAAAAACAAGGCCGATGCCGACAAAATCGGCATGGCTCTGCACCGCGCCACAGAGGAGGACCCCTCCACCAAACTCGACCACAACACCGAGACCCACGAGCTGGTTCTTTGGGGCATGGGCGACATGCACCTGGCGGTCACCCTCGAACACATCAAGAACCGCAGCAACGTCGAAATGACCCATCACACGCCAAAGGTTTCCTACAAGGAAACCATTACCGGCAACGGAGAAGGCCGCTACAAGCACAAGAAGCAGTCCGGCGGCCGCGGCCAGTACGGCGAATGCTACATCCGCATCCGCCCGCGCGATCCTTCCAACGACGAATGGTTCCTCAACAAGATTGTCGGCGGTGCCATCCCCGGCGGCTTCATCACCGCCTGCGAAAAAGGCTTTGTCGAAGGGCTGGAAAAAGGACCGCTCGTCGGTTCGGAAGTCATCAACGTGCAGGTCGAGCTATACGACGGCTCATACCACGATGTCGACTCCTCCGAGGTCGCCTTCAAGATTGCCAGCTCGCGGGCGCTGCATCTGGCCATCGAACAAGCCAACCCCGTTCTGCTCGAACCCATCATGACCGTCAAGGTGATTGTGCCCGACCAGTTCATGGGAGATATCTCCGGCCTGCTCAACACCAAACGCGGGCGCATTCTCGGCATGGGGCCCGAAGACGGCGTGCAGGCCATCACGGCCGACATCCCGCAGTCGGAAACCTTCAAGCTCTGCTCCGAATTGCGCTCGATCACCAGCGGCCAAGCCTCCTTCGAGATGGAGTTCAGCCGCTATGAGCAGGTGCCTGCGCACCTTGCCTCGAAAATCACTGAAGCCGCCCAGGCCGAGAAGGGAAACTAGCCCCCTCCCGCCCACAGTCTTTCTATATGAGTTCAGTATCGGCGCATCAGCATTGAAAAAGCTTTTCTATTATCAGCAGCAATATCCTCGACGAACCCCGGAAGCGTTTCGGCGAGCAAGGGTTCATATCCGAACTTCTCTTTCCATAAGGAGGGCAGTTCCCGAATCACCTTGCCCAGAATTCGCGAAGCTAGATTCGGGTGCTCTCCGGGCTCGGTGAGCAAGACGAACCGCCGATTTTGAACCACCAGTTTCTGGCGAGCCGCGCGTTGTTGATCCGTCCAGCCGATCCATTTATCGCGATGCTTGAGGCGGTAGCACGCCGAACCCCAAAGCAACAGGGCGATCCATTCCGCCATCGGCGACCACGACCATGCGGAGTGTATCGCCCGCCGGGCAACCCTCTCCCATGTAGTGGAACTTCTGGGCGAGTTTTG
>JAOZKS010000425.1 GCA_029935255.1 Pontiella sp. | reverse complement strand
CCAACATTACCGGCTCGCCCAAGTTTGCGCGGCTCATCCGCGAGGGCGACCTCGAAGCCGCCTTGCAGATTGCCCGCCAGCAGGTGGAGAACGGTGCAAATATTATTGATATCAATATGGATGAAGGCCTCATCGACTCCACAGCCATGATGGTCAAATTTCTTCACCTCGTCGCATCCGAGCCGGATATCTCGCGCGTACCCATCATGATCGACTCATCGAAATGGGAAGTCATCGAAGCCGGTCTAAAATGCATTCAAGGGAAAGGAATCGTCAACTCCATCAGCATGAAGGAAGGCGAAGACCTATTCCGCGAACATGCGCGAAAAATCAAGCGCTACGGTGCGGGCATGGTCGTGATGGCCTTCGATGAAAAGGGGCAGGCCGACACGACCAAGCGTCGGATCGACATTTGCACCCGCGCCTACCGCATTCTCGTCGACGAAATCGGCATTGACCCAACCACGATTATTTTCGACCCCAACGTCTTCCCCATCGGCACCGGCATGGAGGAGCACCGGATCAACGCGGTCTCCTTCTTCGAGGCTTCCAAAGTGATCCGCAACACCCTTCCGGGCGCCATGGTCAGCGGCGGCATCAGCAACGTCTCCTTTTCATTCCGAGGCAACAACCGCGTGCGCGAGGCCATCCATGCCGCATTCCTCTACCACGGCATGCAAGCCGGACTTAACATGAGCATCGTCAACCCCGGCATGCTGGAGGTCTACGACGAGGTTCCGCCCGACCTGCTCAAAGCCGTCGAAGATGTGGTGCTCAATCGCGATGAAGAGGCCACCGAACGACTGATCGATTTTGCCGAAACGGTAAAGGGCGAAAAACGCGACAAAAAGGCGGAAACGCAGGAGTGGCGCAACGGTTCCGTCGAAGATCGGCTTTCACACGCGCTAGTCAAAGGCATCGTTGATTTCATCGACGAAGATGTCGAAGAAGCCCGGCTGAAACTAGGCCGCCCGATCAAGGTGATCGAAGGACCGCTCATGGCGGGTATGGATATGGTGGGCGACCTGTTTGGCTCAGGAAAAATGTTTCTGCCGCAGGTCGTGAAAAGCGCGCGGGTCATGAAGAAAGCCGTCGCCTACCTCCTCCCCTTCATGGATGACGAAAAGGATGGAAAATCCACCAGCGCGGGTAAGGTGCTGATGGCCACCGTCAAGGGCGATGTCCACGACATCGGCAAGAACATTGTCGGCGTGGTGCTCGCCTGCAACAACTATGAAGTAAAAGACATCGGCGTCATGGTTCCGTGGGACACCATTCTCAAGGAAGCCCGGGAATGGGGTGCCGACATCATTGGCCTCTCCGGACTCATCACTCCGTCGCTCGACGAAATGGTGCATGTGGCCAAAGAGATGCAACGCGAAGAAATGAAGCTTCCCCTACTCATCGGCGGCGCAACCACCAGCAAAAAACACACCGCCGTCAAGATTGCCCCGGAATACGCCGCCCCCGCCATCCACGTACTCGATGCCTCGCGGGCGGTCACCGTGGTCCAATCGCTGCTGAGTCAGGATCTGGCCTATCGCCGTGCGGTTAAATATGAATACAACGCCCTGCGCGAACAGCACCTCGACGAGCAGGAGGCCAAGGCCTTCCAGCCGCTCGAAAAAGCACGCGCCAATTCCTTTTCCGCTGATTGGAAAACCTACATGCCTCCCACCCCCGAATTCACCGGAACCCGTGTGATCGACTCGGTAAACGCCGAAGACCTCGTGCCCTTCATCGACTGGACCCCCTTCTTCCGCACCTGGGAATTTCAGGGTAAGTTTCCTGAAATCCTGGAAAAATCGGCTGCGCGCGCAGTGTACGACGACGCACAGGAAATGCTCCAGCGCATCATCAATGAAAAGTTATTCCAGCCATCCGGAGTCCACGGCCTCTTCCCCGCCAACCGCGTCGGCGACGACGTCGAAATCTATACCGACGAAACCCGCGCCGAAGTGCAAACCACCCTGCACTTCCTGCGGCAGCAGCACATCAAGACCGACGGCACGCCCAACCGCTGCCTTGCCGACTTTATCGCACCGAAGGACTCCGGCGTGGCCGACCATATCGGCGGATTCGCCGTGACTACCGGCTCCGGCGTCAACGAACTCGCGCAGCAATTCCGCGAGGATCACGACGACTACAACTGCATCCTCGTCCAAGCCCTCGGCGACCGCCTCGCCGAAGCCTTCGCAGAATACCTCCATAAACAGACCCGCGATGCATGGGGATTTGGTCGTGACGAAAACCTTGGCTACGCGGATCTCATCAAAGAAAAATACCGAGGTATCCGCCCCGCCCCCGGCTATCCCGCCTGCCCCGACCACACCGAAAAGACCACCCTCTTCAACCTGCTCGACGCCACCGCCAACACCGGGATCGAACTTACCGAAGGCATGGCCATGAACCCGCCCAGCTCCGTCTCCGGCCTCTACTTCGCCCACCCCGAATCGCGCTACTTCCCCCTCGGCCGCATCG
>JAOZKS010000424.1 GCA_029935255.1 Pontiella sp. | reverse complement strand
ATACATACTTTATATCCCGCTCCGGCACCTCTGGAAGTGGATGTCGGTTGCGGGGCTTTCGAATACTTGGGCACAGGCTTCGAGGTGTCGAAAGAGGAGTTTTACTGGATAGAGGTAGTTCTCCTGTGAGGTGGCGGTAAGTTTTTCGTCAATCAGGCTGTTGGCATAGGAGGTAATGTGGTCTGGGGTGATGTCCTGAAGCCGGTTGATGTTTTGCCGGGAGGTGTATTTGAGGAAGCGTATGAGCTGGAATCTTCTGTGGTAAATGGTGACATCGCTATAGCCTTTGACTTTGAGGTGGTCAATGAATGAATCAAGGCCTTCTATGATACAGGGGGGAAGCTCAATTATTTTCTTCATATATACGCATCCTGGGAGTTTGGCTCTGTTTTATTGTTTTAGCTGCTCTTTCTGAGGCTGTTTAGGTTGAAAATATGAATCGGAATACGGGGTGAATACGGGGTGAATGCGGGGTGAATACGGGGTGAATGCGGGGTGAATGCGGGGTGAATGCGGGGTGAATGCGGGGTGAATGCGGCTGAAAAGGAAGTGGTTTAACCACGAAAAATACGAAAGGGGAAAGTGGGATAGGGGGATGTGCTTCGCATGTTGGAGCCAGCCCCAAAGCCCTGTCTGCGTGCAAAGCACAGGCGGGCCGCTTAAGATGGGTGGCCATCTTAAGAATCTCCAAATTATTTGCCATCCGGCACCTGGATTGTTTCGCATCTATTTTATCCCCGGGATGAATTTGTTGCCGTCCCGGCCTTCTCCGTTATAGAGGAGGCGGTAGGACTGTAGGCTGTTGGTGCGTCCGGAGTCAATGAGGACGTATTCCAGTTCGGTGAGTTCTTTTAAATGGGTATGAAGCCGGGTGTTGCTCCAGCTGGTGAAGTCGCGGACTTCTTTGCGGGTGAAGGTGAGTTCACTGGTATGTATGGGGGATGTTCGCTGCGAAGCATCGGCTTTGCAGGCTTCCAGCCGTTTGTTCATCATCTGATGAAGGAGCTGGGTGAGGTTGCGGGCGGGGATGGAGAGTTCGTCCAGGGTGCGGCCAAGGATCTCCACGGCAATGGTGTTGCCAAGCTGGATGTCGGTCTCGTTGACTTCGATATAGTCGGTGTCGTTATGGGTTTTTATCTCTCGATTCATCTGCCTGAGGAAGGCGACGGTGGCAATTAGTCCGAGGTAGCGGGGCTGGAGGCGGCGGGATTGCAGACGGTCGTCATTGTAGAGAATGGTGTGGGCATGGGGGTTGATGACGCGCACGGGTTTGAGGAGGCGTTGGAAGTTGCGGTGGAGAGTAAGGATATGGGTGGCTTCGTTGGTCTCACTTAATCCGTCAAGACTGTGGCGGGTGCGCTGGAAGGTAAGGATGCGGCGGGTCTGTTCGCGGCTCTCATCGATGCCGGTTACAAGAAAGCGGGATTTGGTTTCGGCGTCGATCTGCGGATCGGTGGTGGTGCAGAAGACGGCTGTGGGGCCTTCGACGGTGTTCTCCATGGTGGTGAGTTTGCCGGTAATAGGGTCGCGCATCGTCGATTCTGTGGTGAGTGAATCGGCTGAAATGAGGTTGCGGATGGCGTAGCTGGCGTCTTCGGCTCCGGCGCCTTCCTCAAGGGCAAGGACTTTGTGGGTAAGGCTGTTGCGTTCTTTGTAGAAGAGGGCTTTGCCACTTAATGAGGTGAGCTTTACCAGATCTTCAGGTGGGCAGAAGCTAAGGGCGGTGTCCTGGAGCGCTGTCTTGCCGGCTCCGCTGGATGAGAGGATTAATACGCTCAGAGGGTCTGACATCTTGCGGCTGGTCATGGCGAGATAACAGAGGAGCTTGTTGGTGGTCTCTCCGACCAGACCGCAGGTCTCGAAGTCCTCAAGGATACGGTCAATAAGGTTGTCAGATCTGCCGAAGGCTTCGGCAGCCTGGCGGTCGTTGGCGGTGATCTCTACTTTGGGTTCGGTATCGGTTCCAGCCTCAGGTTGGGCTGTTTCACACTTTGCCCGTGCGGCTCGAGCCTCGCAGTAGGTGAGGATTTTGGTTATGTCGCTCTCGATGGTCGCGGGTGGCTGCTCAAAGATGCGGCATAAATCACGGCATAGCTGAGTTCGCGAACGCGCGGAATAGAGGTCTAATGTATCCACATGGAGTTTGCCACCATGCTCTAGACGGACGGTGGCTTTGAGCTTCCGGGTGCCATTTTCAAGCCCGTGGATGGAATAGGTTCTTATACCACAGGTGAGCTGTAACCCTTCCTGGGCTCTGTCCGGATCCGCCGGGGAAGGGAGTCCGGCTGAAAGAGATAAGGTAGGGGTGGCCAGAAATGCGGCTAACGCTTCCGCCCCCTCAGCTAAAAGGAAAGAGTTGGGGTCGTATTCGTTGGGCAGCATGTAACGCTCGGCAGCAAACCTGGAGGATAAACGCTCAAGCAGGTTATGACCGGCTTTCTCTCCGGAAGGATCGCCATCCATAAGCAGGCGGATGCGTTGG
>JAOZKS010000423.1 GCA_029935255.1 Pontiella sp. | reverse complement strand
GTCTTCTTGCCCACGCGCCTTCGGAATTGGAGTACGCGCTGAAGAAAAACTATACTCGTTTCGTGGCCGGCATGGGCGTTGATGATTCCAAACTGGAGGCTTCGATTGTCTTCAAGGTTCAGGTGGGGGAAGACCTGTTGGCTAAAAGCCCGATTCTCGAACCCGGCCTGATCTGGTATTTTGATGTGGAAATCCCCAACGGGCAACAGACCATCAAACTGATTGCCGAGGATGCCAACGACGGAAACACCGGCGACCACGCTGCCTGGGTGGATGCCGGATTTATTACGAAGTAATCGTTTTGGAGCAGGGTTTATGAGATTGAATCAGTGGGTGTTTTTAATCGTATTCTGGGGACTCTTTTCCTCGTTTTCGCATGCGGTTAAAAACCGTCTTTCCGATGAGGAGGAGGCCGAGGTTAGAGCGGGCGTCAGGGCCGGAAACTTTGAGGAGCTGTTCGAGAAGGTGCTTTCGGGAAAGGCCGATGAGCTGGCGAAACGAAAATGTTACTTTGCCTTCGAGCAAGTGCTATGGAAGGGCGTTCGGGGGGAGGCTTCGATTCCTTTCGACCGAGACCGGTTGGAGGATGTTCCGAAAGAAATCAGGAAAGCCCCGCAGGTGAAGGTGGGGCCAGAGCGTCCGTTCAATACGCTGGAAAAACCGCTACAAACCTTGCGGTTGATGTACGACTGCTATGCCGCTGCAACCCTCCCTGTAGAGAAGATTGAAAAGCACCCGAGTGCGGATGGATACCCGGGGAAAGTGGTAAAAAATGCACGCAGTAAGAAAGAGACCCTCAACATCAATATCGGGACCTTTGAGGACATCATCAGCACCGGTCTCTATGCCCCAGCCGGAAAGCCCATACGAATCACCGTGCCGCGCGGCGTGTTGACGAAGGAAGGAAGTCTGATTCAGATCGGCGACCTGAAACAGCGCACCAAGGTGCATAAGTTCACCCAGCTCCACCGGGCGCCATATATTGTTCGCCGCTACGACATCGATAGCACCCGGATCACGATCGTCTCGGCCTTCGGTGGCCTCATCTATATCCGCCCCAAACTCCCGGACAATATCCAGGTGAAGGAGAATGAATATGTATGTTCCGATGGAACGTTGCTCACCGACGAACCGCCGCCCGTGAAAAAGAAAATCGCCAAGGTCACGATCGAGGGGGCGGTGCGTGCACCGTACTACCGCTATGGCGTAAACTCCTCCGGAAGAAAGCGTGTAGAGACCAGCAAATATCCCGCTCCGATCGGCGAGTTTGGGAGCGACCGTTTTATCTACACCATGCCCGCAAAGGACATCAAAGGAATCAAGGATCTCGATGAAGTCATTGAAATCTGTAATGACATGTATGATGCACTCGGCGACCTGACCGGGCGCCCCAATCCACCCCCGCACACCTACCGCGCCTGCGTGGAACTGGATCTTAATGGAGGCGCTCTCTATGCCGGGCAACCCCTGACGATGTCGCGGGCTTGGGTTGAGAACCTCGACAAGGAAGTCATTGGCTGGGGGCTCGCTCACGAGACCGGCCACATGCACCAGAAAAAGGCGTGGACCTATCAAAACGGAGTAGAAATCACCGTCAATATCATCGCCTACTACGCCATCGAAAAGTGTATTGAGAAGTGGGGAGATCGCGTTCCGGCCGATATGCGGATGAATGATAAATGGCGCGATGCTTCCACTAAAAAATGGCTGTCGCGCCCTGAAGGTCAGCGTAGCTGGTTCAGTGCCAGTGGACGTCAGCGCGAACTGCTCGCCTTCTATATCCATCTCTGGGAGGAGTTCGGCTGGGATGCCTATAAGCAGGTCTATCGCGAATACCGCATGATTCCTTCCGATGAATGGCCCGGTGGAGGAGGCCCGGCACGAGGGAAAAATGCGCAGGATATTGAACGCCAGCGTGCTGGTAAATTTCTCGAACTCTTTTCGATCGAAGTGGACAAAGACCTTACTCCCTATTTCGATGTCTGGGGCCACGAGATCGACGAAAAATCCCGTGCCCGCGTAAAACGGCTGGGCTTGCCGGAGTGGCGGCCGGACCATGCATTCAACAACAACTTCTAAGAGAAGTGGTTGTAGTTTTCATTGCGTCGTAAAGCAATAAGAAGGTTCATGGCGTTCCTTTCGCAGAACCCTTCCTCCACAACCCGCTTTTCCCTTCGGGATGAAGCGGGACTACACCCCAAAGCCGATCCGTATTGAAAACGATTCGGTGCAGTAACGCTTCACCCGACCTGCGGGAGGGAAAGCGTTTATCCCCAAACCAAACGGATGACGGTATAATGACACCCGGCTACCTTTGGCTCTTCTTGGATTTTTTTGGTTTAAGACCCCGTTTGCGGGCGGCACCACACCGCACCATTCAACGCAAAGAGGCCAAGAGCATCGCGAGTGGTTCAAGCGTTCCTTTCGCAGAACCCTTCCTCCGCAACCCGCTTTTCCCTTCGGGATGAAGCGGGACTACACCCC
>JAOZKS010000422.1 GCA_029935255.1 Pontiella sp. | reverse complement strand
CTACGGATATAATTTGCTTTAGCGTTCATAAAGTTCCCTTATTCCTTAAAATGATACGATTCCAGCCAGAAAATGAGTCGATTGTGAAACGATTCAAGCGACAGATCGGTTGATTCTGCAAATTTATCGGACGATTATCGGAAACTTCCCCGCTCGGTCTAATTCCAGGCAATCGGAAGATTAAGAAAAAAAATCGGAAGATTATCGGAAGATTCATTGATGCGCCTCCTTACTGGCCAGCACATACTTCGTAGCACGCCCTTTGCCCTGACGAACCAGAATGTTCAAGTCAGCCAATCCACGCAAATCCCGGTTAGCAGTATCATAAGTCACGCCTTCTATCTTGACCAACCAGCCACTGGAAACAGCCCCTGAGTCAAGAACCTCCTGCAATGCGGCCTTCTGTCTTTTATTCAACTGCACCTCAATTGCCGGCAGTATTCCCGTAGACACATCCGACGGGATCCGCAGTCGATCCAAATCATCCCCAGACCCCTTCAATGTGACCCTGAAATAGCCCTGGGTCAGATCATAGACGGGCTCATCAAGTCCATGGTTCAGCATCGCCGCCTTCATGCGTCCAATGCCGCTGCCTCGCTGGTCCATCAGCCGGAGGTGATTCAAATACTGGCCGAGAATCGGATTGCGGGAACACGGTTGACAATTACCCCGCTTGATCTTGGCTACGGTCAGTGGTTTTAGTGGATCGCCCGGACTCAGCACTTCCAGACGATCAGAAAAGAGCTTCACCAGAATCTGGCGGGCACCATCTTCATAATTGCGGTGGGCAATGGCATTAACCACGGCCTCTCGTACAGCCTCTTCTGGATATTCATCCAAAGCCACTCGGTTCAGGCCGACAACGCGCATCGGATGCCGGGTATTTTTGTAAACGAAATCCCAGACCGCCCGAACCATCGATGGAGCCGGAGCGGATAACGTGTCCTGATCAGCAGGGGTGCTGTCTGTTACGGTGCCCCCGAAAGCATCCGTAAAAATCCGGCATTGGGGGAAACGAAGCGAGGGATTCTTCCCAAGAAAAAGGAGCCCGGATGCCTGAGCCTGGTATGCTCCATCCTCTTTTCGAACCAACCCTTTTTCACGCAGTTTATTCAACAGTTCCTCGGTTGATGTGGGGCGAACAGGATCAACCGCTCCGATTGCACCAAGCCATGAACTCGCCTCAACCATGTCCAGCTCATTCCCAGAAATCTCCAAAGCCTGCTGTTCAAACATCGAGGCAGGTTCGGTGGATCCTCCGGCAATACCGTTTTCATCCACAGTAACATCGATATTAAAGAACTCCTTCAACACGCTTCCCAAGGCACGTTGAATTTCGGGCTGAAGATCTACCCGATCATGGAAACGGCGGTAGGTATTCCCATCCTCTTTGATTTCGGCAAAAAACTCCTTCGTTTTATCCGTTCGCTTATCGTCCTTCCCCCCTTTGATAAAAGCGAGTATTGGAATCGAGGGTTCATTGTCCCTTGCAAAACGGTATTCCTCATGTGTCGCTGAAAACTCAGGCGGATTTCCGTATTCACAGTCCAGAATCAGCAGATAAATCTGACAGGTCTCCAGACATTTTAAATAGGGCTTACTGATTCGCTTTCCTGTTAACGGCTGCTTATCATATAGGACAACTTCGCAGTGCTCGGAAAGCTGCGGATCAGCCGATACCCATCCGGCCACCGCCACCCGCTCAATCTCCAGCTCCTTTTGAACCGAGCTAACAAATAATCTCAGCTTCTTCATCTTAACCTCGTTCCCATGCAGACAGGCAAGATGCCCGTCCTACTTTCGTGTGCTTCGTGTCTTTCGTGGTTCAAAACAATTCCTGTTGCTTCGGATTCTTATTTCCCCGCTTCCTTGCCAACTTCCGACCTCTGCCCTCTGTCTTCTGACCTCCGTCCTTCGGCCCTTCCGGCACAAACTCCGGCGCGTTTGCTTCATCGGTCAGATTGACGATATTGAGGCTGTAGTCCTCCTTGCCGAACTCACAGCGACCCATCAGCATCGCCGGAATTTTTTTCACCTGAATATTGGTGTGGCGACCGCCACACGCCTTATCGAACTTCTTGCAACAAACCAAGAGGTGCTCCCCTTCGCCCATTTCCTCGGCAATGGTGTCCAGCATAGCCGCCGTCACATGACCTGTGGTGGTAAAGATAAAATCCTGCTCCGTGGAAAAACCCTGCTTCCAATAGAGCTCCTGATCCGGGCAGAAAGTAAAGCCCTGCTGCTTCGCCATCGCTGCCGCTAGCATGTCGGCATTGTATTCCTCAGAGATCACAAAATTCCCATGCTTATCCTGCTTCAACAGACTCGGAGCCAAATCGTAGTATTTGAAACCGCCGCCGCCTTTCCATTCGACAGCTTCGGAGATGCCTCCCTGGTCTGTCCCGTCGCACACCTTTTGCATTCTAGGAATGCAATGCGTATCGCAATGATCCCCCAGCTCAATCCCAATCCACTTCCGACCCAT
>JAOZKS010000421.1 GCA_029935255.1 Pontiella sp. | reverse complement strand
CCCGCAAGAACCTGTTCCTGCCAATTTTCATCCAACTCGGTGATTAAACGCGCCATTACGGCATGGGGATCCGATTTTTTGACCCGCTGAATATACTTTTTTTTAGCTCTTTTTTCGAGCTGCTCCGCCCGACGCACCTCCGCATGTTCTTTTTCCTGACGTGCCGGATCGGCATTGCGGCGAATGACTTCCAGCCCCATCGCCACAAGGTGCGTGCAGATCAGCCCCCGATCCTGATTATCGCGGCAGGGACACAGATTGTCCACCAGCCCATTGTCGAGCACCTTGAATTTGGAGCGCACGCCCCGCGGACCCAGATTGAGCAAGCCTGTTACCAATGGATGTTCGTAGGTAACCTTCTCCACGACACCCCGGGTAAACAGGGCTTTTCCATCGCGAAAAGCACGCCAACCCGCCCAATCCTTCAAGTTTTTTTCAGTAAATGGAATCTTCTCGCTCATCAACCCCTTCTATCTCTGAGCCCTGCCGGGAAATAGCTCCATTCTCTCCTGTTTATAGAATTAATCCACAAAAAACTTGGGTTTTTATATCTAATGCTAAAAACACCAAAAAAACCGTCCGCATTACTCAACGTTCGGCACAAAATCGGCTCAAACAAGTTGTTGACGGGGAGCTTTATCAGGCACAATATGCGCCGCTTTGAAACTTGAGAGGAATCCATGCAACGGATCATGAAAAAATCCAAAATACACACCGCCACCATCACAGGCTTGGAGTTGTATTACGAGGGTAGCATCACGATTGATCGCGATCTGCTCGACATGGCCGACATGTTGCCCGGAGAACAGGTGCAGGTCGTCAATCTCAACAATGGCGAACGCCTCGTCACCTACACGATTTCCGGAGAACGCGGCACGGGCGTGATCGAGCTCAATGGTCCCGCCGCCCGGCTGGCCGCCGTCGGCGACAAGGTCATCATTATCTCCTACGGACACTACGACGATGCCGAGGCCAAGACCCTCGAACCCATCGTGGTCTTTGTCGACGAAAACAACCGCGCTCGGAAATGAGCGAATATCTTTACCAAAAGACCAACCACTACTTTGGCCAGCTCGCCTCCGGCAACGAAAAGTGTGGCATGGCCGAGCTGAAAGAACTCGGGGCAAGCAATATCAAGCCCGGCTATCTCGGAGCTTTCTTCTGCGCGAATCAACGCACCATCTTCGACATCGTCTATCGCACCCGCATCTTCTCGCGCATTCTCGCACCACTCATCGTATTCGATTGCCACTCCGAAAAATATCTATACAAAACCGCGCAGAACATCGACTGGTCCGATTTCCTAACCCTCACCAAAACCTTTGCCATCACCTCCAACGTCGCCGACAGCAATATCAACCATTCGCAATATGCCGGGCAAATTCTCAAGGATGCCATCGTCGACCAATTCCGCGACAAAACCGGCGAGCGACCCAACGTCGACAAATACAACCCCGACCTCCAACTCAACCTCTATATCCACGAAAACAAAGCCCGCATCAGCGTCGACCTCGGCGGCGGCTCATTGCATAAACGCGGGTACCGACAGGAATCCGTCGAGGCTCCCATGCAGGAAACCCTCGCTGCCACCATCATCCGGCTCTCCGAATGGAACGGCAAACGCACATTATACGACCCCTTCTGCGGATCCGGAACCCTGCTCTGCGAAGCGCTGATGAAGCAGTGCAATATTCCCGCAGCCTTTCTCCGCCATAAATTTGGATTCCTGCGCCTACCCGATTTCGACGCCTCCGTCTGGAACCAGGTCAAAACCAAGGCCAATGCCGAAATCAAGGAAATGACCGACGAATTAATCAAGGGAAGTGATGTTTCGGCCGAAGCGCTGAAAGCCGTACGCTCAAACCGAGCCGCACTTCCGGATGTCGGAAAAATTAAAGTGCGCCGCTCCGACTTCAAGGATTTAGAGGCCTTGGAAAATACCACCATCGTCACCAACCCGCCCTACGGCATTCGTCTTGGCGACAAAGAAAGCACCACAACCCTGCTTAAAGAATTCGGTGATTTCCTCAAACAAAAATGCACTGGCTGCTCCGCCTTTATCTACTACGGCGACGCATCTTTGGTGAAAAAACTCGGTCTTAAGCCCGAATGGAAACAACCGTTGCGCTCCGGAGGCCTCGACGGCGTGCTCTGCAAATACGAACTTTATTAGGTTGTTGTTGACTCGATTTGCATTCCTGTACAAAATGCCTCGGCAAAAGGATGCATAAGATGAACCAAAACAAGCACATTGCCGATTTCATGAATACCTTCCCCCACGAGGGACTTACCTTCGATGATGTATCGCTGATTACCCAGTACGCAGATTTCCTCCCGGGCGACACCGACATCTCCTCGAAACTAACCCGAAACGTCGGGGTGAAGATTCCTTTCCTCAGTGCAGCCATGGATACCGTCACCGAATCAAAAATGGCCATTTCGATGGCCATGCTCGGGGGCATCGGGGTGATCCATAAGAACCTCGATC
>JAOZKS010000103.1 GCA_029935255.1 Pontiella sp. | reverse complement strand
GTCAGCCCCATGGTAAAGGTTATTTCATCATCTGCCGTACCCACCGAATCAAGAGTAAGCCCAGTCACCGTATAAATAATACTTTGAACGGCACCACCGGCGCTGCCAGCGTTAAGCGTCGTAATGGCAATGGTGCCCAGGGAGGATACGCTATTGTCAGGCGCACCCAGGTTCCTATTCAACTGGAGATCAATCGATGTGATCGTCGCCTGAGCACCGATTGCTCCCATGGCGAGTATGGCTGTGATTAACGCTAGTTTTTTCATGACTCTCTCCATTTTAGTTTTCCTTCCTCATTCAACCTTTTTTTATTTGATTAACCATATTTACAGAACAATTTCGGATCTGTCCATGAAAATTCTCATAATTATGACGAATCATATTATTTTTGTTTGTTATTGGTATTTAATATTCTTCCGCTAGGCGCGGCGGCATTACCCGATGCACAAGGCTCTCCCCCGCAACCGAGTCCTTGAGGCACAAAAAAACCGCCCTCGGGGAGGACGGTTCATCAGATTTCCAATGGATTGGAAACTAGGCTTTTTTGACCAAACCGGATCGAATGGCCTTGGCGGAAACCCAGACGCGCTTAACAGTTCCGTTTTCATCCTTAATGCGGACGCGTTGTAGATTCGGCTTGAATGTGCGCTTGGTTGCGCTGGTCACGTGAAGACCGATTCCACCTTTTTTCTTCGCCAAACCTTTGCGGACAATACTCCGTCCTGAAATGGTTTTCTTCCCTGTAATTGCACATTCTCTGCCCATCGTAAATACCTCTGTAATTTGTCCTGAAATCTAACTGGTTTAACAAGAGCATGGGAATGTAGGTATTCTCGTCAGCTTTGCAAGGCAAAAGATTTGTTTTTATACCAATTCCGTAAAGACCGCATTACTGATAAACAAAGCGTCCCGAGTCAGCCGCAGATGTCCATCCGTACGCTGAAGCAAGCCCTCCTCGATCATCTCTTCGATAGAGGGACCGCAAAGCTCCTCCATCCGAAACTCCGTGAGCGCGTGAAAACCCAGTTCACACACCCCCTCCAGCAATCGCATCCACATCACGAGGATTTCACGGGCCTTGTCTTCCGGGGAAAGCCGTTCGATCTCATCGAAGGGGTTGCTCCCTCGCTGGAGCCGGTCGCAGTAGCCCTGCAGATCGCGAACATTCCCGAATCGCGCACCGTTCCAATGCGAGTGCGCCGACGGGCCGCATCCAAAATATTCACCCCCTTGCCAATAGAGCATGTTGTGCATGCACTTCTTGCCATCCCTCGAAAAATTAGAAATTTCATAGTGATCATACCCCACCCCCTCCAACAGTGCCTTCACCGCAAAATAGTTATCAGCCTCCTCGTCATCGCTGGGAGGAAGTATCCGACCGGAGTCCCGGTCATGGGTCATCGGGGTTCCCGGCTCATAGATCAGGTTGTAGTAAGACAAGTGCTCAGGCCCCAATTCCGCCACAATACGCGCATCCGAAAGAATATCCTCGGGAGACATGCCGGGAATACTTTGAATCAGGTCAATATTCACATTGTCGAATCCGGCCTCTCGCAGCATGTGGTATCCTTCGATCGCCTGGTCCGCCTTATGAATCCTCCCCAGCAACCGCAGGGCCTTGTCGTTGAACGATTGCACCCCGATCGAAACGCGGTTCACCCCGCCCGCCTTCATGATGGCCAGTTTCTCAGGGGTAAGGGTGCCCGGATTCGCCTCGCTCGAAAACTCAACCACGTTGGTTAAATCAACCGTCCGCGCTATAGCGGCATACATCGTCTCTATTTTTTCAGGCTCCAACGCCGTGGGTGTCCCTCCGCCGATGAACACGGTCTCCGGAGCAAAATCGCGAGGAAGCCGTTTTAATTCAATTTCAAGGCCTTGAATAAACAGGTCGACATTATCCCACTCATTCGGGGTCAGCTTGTAGAAGTCGCAATACCTGCATCTTGAAATGCAAATGGGCACATGTATGTAGAGTCCGGTCATGCAATCCTTATCCCGTTTATCCTGTTATCCTGTCAAAAAATAATTATCTTTAATAGCCATGCCCAAAATACGACTCGACCAGCTGATCATCCAGCGCGGACTCGCCGAAAGCCGCGAAAAGGCCCAGCGCCTTATCCGCGCCGGGATGGTACGCGTCAATGAACAACCCGCCCATAAGCCCGGACATCAATATCCCGATGATGCAGAACTTTTCGTCAAGGAAAAGGAAAAATATGTCAGCCGGGGCGGGCTCAAGATCGAGGGCGCACATCAGCAATTCGGCTTCGACCTCGAAAGAGCCATCTGCCTCGATATCGGTTCCTCCACCGGCGGCTTCACCGACTTCATGCTCCAGCACGGCGCAACCAAGGTCTATGCCGTGGACTGCGGCACCAACCAACTTCACTATAAACTCCGCTCCGACCCGCGCGTTGTCGTTATGGAAAACACCAACGCCCGATATTTAACCGAAGAAGACCTTCCCGAAAAAGCCGACTTTTGCAGCATCGACACCTCCTTCATATCCCTCACCAAAATCCTGCCGCCGCTCAAAAACCTGATGAAGCCCGGCGGACATATTATTTCTCTGATCAAGCCCCAGTTCGAAGCCGGCAAAGAACAAGTCGGTAAAGGTGGCGTGGTGCGCAATACGGCCATCCATCAAGAGGTCATCGAGAAGATCAAAGCATTTGGAACCGAAGAGCTCGGCTTCCAGTGGCTGGAACTCTGCACCTCCCCCATCACCGGCCCGGCAGGCAACGTTGAATTTCTCGCCTACTGGAAAGTTTAATCAGCCAACCGGAACGATCGTTTCCGGTTTCGGTGCATTCGTTGGAATGAGCACTGGAATCGGCTCAGGATCGGCATCCTGCGGAGTGGTTGCTTCCAGCACCACATTGGTGCTCAGGGCCACCGCATTGGTTTCCACCAACAGAGGAATGGCCGACGGCTCAAGTCCGGTCACATTGGCCTCTTCCGATTCGGTAGCGGGTTCTTTTTTCTCTTCAATCATAGCCCATCGCGGGGAGGAATCCGGATGTTCGCCAACGAGTTTGATAAAGGGTTCGTAGGCCCACGGCGCATATTTCGCCACGGTATTCGCCTTCAATTCCAGCACACCGCAGATCACCAACACTTCAAAAACAACCAAGATAGCCACGCCCAACATGGCAAAGCGCGAAATGGGATTGATCCTGCGGGTTTCCAACTCATTCATGGATGATTGGAGTAATGGAGTTTGGCAGGATTGTACACGCTTTTCTTACGTTTGTTGTTCTTGACCCCCTCAGTGGGCTTGGGCATTCTCGCCGACTTATGAAAGCAAATGACTATCACGTAACGATGGACGCTCTTGCCAGTCTGTGCAAGCGGCGTGGGTTTATTTTCCAAACTTCGGAAATCTATGGCGGCATCAACGGCTTCTGGGACTACGGCCCCCTCGGTGTTGAAATGAAGCGCAACATTAAATCCTGCTGGTGGAAATCCATGACGCAGTTGCGCGAGGATATTGTCGGGCTCGACAGCTCCATCATCATGCACCCGCGCGTATGGGAAGCCTCCGGCCACGTCGGAAACTTCAAGGATCCCATGCTCGACTGCCGCGAAACCAAAGGTCGATACAGAGCCGACCAGATCTTCGTGCTCAAACACAAAACCGATGCCGAAGCCCTCCTGTTTGCCTTTCACGAAAATGCGCCTGCCCCCGCCGAAAAAAAAGTTAAGAAGGTCGCCAAAGGCAATCCCGAAGAGTACGAGCAGGTTGCCCTGCTCGACATTCCGCTCGAAACCTATAGCAAGCTGGTCGGCCCTGACACCCATGAACCCGGCACCCTCACCGAACCGCGTGCATTCAATCTAATGTTTAAAACCTACGTCGGCCCCGTCGAAGAAAGCTCCAACGTCGCTTATCTACGCCCTGAAACCGCGCAGGGCATCTTTGCCCAGTTCGCCAACGTCTGTTCCACCGTCCGCAACAAGGTGCCTTTCGGAATCGCACAGATCGGCAAAGCCTTCCGCAACGAAATCAACCCGCGCAACTACACCTTCCGTTCGCGCGAGTTTGAACAGATGGAACTCGAATTCTTCATTAAACCCGGAACCGATTCAGAATGGCATGAATACTGGGTGGCCGAGCGACTCAAGTGGTACGAAAAAGTCGGCTTGCCCGAAGGCCGCCTGCACCGCGACATCCACGAAGGCGATGCCCTCGCCCACTATGCCAGCGCCTGCACCGATATCCTGTTCGACTTCCCCTTTGGAACGCAGGAGCTCGAAGGCATCGCCGCGCGCGGAAACTTCGACCTCACGCAACACCAGGAACACAGCGGCAAGAAGCTTGAATATCGCGACGAACAAACCAACGAAACCTTCCTCCCGCACGTCATCGAACCCTCCGCCGGAGTCGACCGCATTGCACTGGCCCTGCTCTGTGAAGCCTACCGCGAAGAGTGGATCCCCAAAGGGGGCGGCGAAGTGCTTACCGCCGAAGCGGGTGCCAGACGCGCACCGGAAGGATACGAAGCCCGCACCGTCCTGCGCTTTTCCCCGTGCATCGCACCGTACAAAGTGGCCATTCTTCCGCTGGTTAAAAACAAGGAACCGCTCGTTGAAAAAGCGCGCGGAATCTATGAGCAGCTTTCCAAACGGTGGAAATGTTTCTACGACCAAACGGGAGCCATCGGCCGCCGCTACCGTCGCCAAGACGAAATTGGAACCCCGCTGTGTGTGACCATCGACTTTGAGACGATCGAGCAAGACAACTGCGTCACCATCCGCGACCGCGACACCATGGAGCAGATTCGTCTCCCCATCGCCGAGCTGGAATCCCACATCGCTAATATTGTCGATTTCTAAGACTTCTTTCAGTCTTTTTGGCTAAACCTCAGTACACCTCTAGCCTTCATATGTTACATCTATCTATACGGCCGTTACTATAGATGTAACATATGAAGAACGGATACTGTACTTTGCCGAGCGTCCTCGGCGCACGGAATCTACCGTTTTCTGATTAATTCAAGTAGTTCTTCTTCGGTGAGTGGATAGTTGTAGATCCGAACATCTTCGTGAGCAAAGGTGCGCAGAACCAGAGGGCGACTCCCATCCGGCAACTTGAAAAAATTCCGCTGCGGAACAATATGAAATCGCCTTGTCTTGAATGCGCCATAGTCTTTCGGCGAACCACCGGCATACCCGGGGATAAAATAATCTTCCCGTGGTTCCGCATTACAAACATAGAAAAGACCCAGAGCAACAATCTCCCCATCTTCATTCATCGTCAGTTTTGAAAAATCGAACGCCGCTTCGTCGCGCAGATGGATCATGACTTCGTCCAATAATTCTTTCACCCGCTTTGCGCTCACCGATTCATGGAGATAGTATTCCGCTTGGTGTGGTGCTTTGTAGGCCACAACCTCGTGATTCAGGCTAAACTTTCCATTGGAAACATCATGGAAATAATTCCAGAGCGAACCGTTGTTCGATGCCACATTAGAAGGGTTGTCAGCATACGCTGGATCATTGAAAAAATCGTCCAGTTCCTGGTGTGAATGGATATACTCCGGGCGTGTGTCGCTGAATGAAACCGAGATAACCAACCCCGTAACACTTAGCTTATCATTGGCCTTTGATGTTCCGGGCATCACAGCCATCAAACAGAAGGCAACAAGCTTATGTGGTTTTAAAAACCTCATACCCACAAAGACGGGCGATTGCAAACCAACTGGACACCGGAGCGCGCCTTACTCGTCGTGCAGCACGTTTTTCTTCACGGTGCGCCAGTCGAGGCCTGTGCGCCGAGCCACTTCACCATAGTTTCCATAGGTGTCGTAAAGGTCGCGGCAATAGGCTGAAACCAACTCTTTGGCGGTGAGATTTCCGGATGCCACCGCATGGGTAAGTGCGATCTCTTCCAAAGGTTCGGCGATCGCATCGCCCTCGTAGATTCCAGTCAGCATGATCCGGCGGATCGCCTGCTCCAGTTCGCGGACGTTTCCCGGCCACGCATAGTTTTTATCGATGTCCTGCTTCAGCTTCCCAAGGATTGGAAGCGCATCACCCGACCCGCAAATACGCTGTGCAAGGTGTTTGGCGAGCAGATCCAACTCGCGCGGTGTTTCGCGAATACGCTGACGAAGCGGCGGAACGGTGATGAGATCGGAGCAGAGGCGATAATAAAAATCATCGCGAAAACTTCCTTCGCGCCGCAGCGCATCGATGGATTTATTGGTGGCTGCGATTACCCGACCCTTAAAGCGAAGTTTTTCATGGCTACCGACCGGCGAGAAGGTGCGCTCCTGCAACACCTGCAGCAACTTGATTTGCACGGGGATGCTCACATCGCCAATCTCGTCGAGAAAAATGGCACCATATGGACTGCACCGGGCAAAGATTCCATCGTGCTTTTCGATGGCTCCGGTGAATGCGCCCTTGCGATGGCCGAACAGCTCCGACTCGATCAAACCCTCTGGATATTGCGATAGGTTGATCGATACAAACGCGCGGGTAAAACTTTCTTCGAACTTCTGTGCGTTCGAATTAAACGGAATAAAGCCGGATCGACCAATTGCCGCCGCTGCCGCGCCCTTCCCTGTTCCGGTTTCCCCAAGCAGCAGCGTGGAAAAATCCTCCATCCGATTCCACAGACAACGGACATACCAGCCAATGTCGTGCGTGAAAATATTATCCCAAAGTTGCGCGCGCATTCGCTTCATGCAATCGCTATCTCCAATGAGTCCTTTGGAGATAAAGTAAAATGCACGGCGAATTTGATAAAAGATCCCAACAAAGCGGCAGGCATCGGCACGCTCGAATCCGTAGTGCACAAGTTCTTCCAGGCACTTGAAAGCAAAGGGTGCGCGGCACGATTCATCGCCCATGGCAATCTGCTCCCCAATCAAGGCATCGAACCGGCCCATATATTGATGGAACACATGAAACAAAACACTCACCGCAATCGTCTCGTCAAGACGCGCTACATGGCTTTCATTTTTTTCCAGCTCACGGATATTTTCTTCTAAAACCCGAAGTAGCGGATCAAGTATTTCGTGCCATGTCGCACTCTCTGAGCCCCCCACAATCCGCCGGTCCATTTCCACCCGTTTATCGCTAAACGGATTACTGAATGCCGCCTCTGATACCCTTTTAAAAAATTCTATATTCATACATTAAATGCCTTCATAATATTCATTATTTGAATATACCAAAAAACAATACTCACGCAAGTAAAACCTCAACAACTTATCCGGCAAGGACTAACAACATATACAAATTCAGTGGCACACCCTGTGCGTTAGAGCATTTATAACTCTTAACTTTCCAGGAGCGGAAATATGAAAAAAACATTCAAATGGTTGAACATCAGCCAGTTCACCGGGGCGTTCAACGACAATGCATTTAAGATGGTGGCCGCAATTACACTGGTCAAAATCATTGGACCCAATAGCCTGCCCATGGTTCTTGCCATTTGCTCTGCCCTGTTTGTCACCCCCTTTCTGCTCTTCTCCAACGTAGCGGGAACGCTGGCGGATCGCTTCAGCAAGCGCGACATCATTATGGCCAGCAAATGGATGGAAGCCGTCTTGTTACTCGCAGCCATTCCCGCATTGCTTTCCGGTTTTGCATGGCCACTCTACGCGTTGCTGTTTCTGCTCTGCACTCAGAGCGCACTGTTCGGCCCGGCCAAACGCGGGATTGTTCCCGAGCTGGTCGATGATGATGACTTATCCCGCGCCAATGGATTTCTGACGGCCGCCACCTACACGGCTATTATTCTAGGCACCGCCCTTCCTTCGCTGTTGCTGGGCTATCTTGGACTTAGCCCCCTCTATGTAATCGGCACCAGCTTCGCCCTTGCCGCAATCGGAACCGTCGCCGCGTACCGAATCACCCCCGTTCCCGCAGCGGCTTCACCCAAGACGTCATCTCCATGGATTATCCCTGACGTTGTCCGTGCGATGAAAAATCTAAAGGGAGATCAGTGGGCGATGCAGGCGGTTATCGGGCTGGTCCTCTTCGGGGCCCTTACCGCCCTGTTCCAACAGACGCTCGTTATTTTTGCACAGGATGCCCTGAACCTTTCTGTTGAAAAAAGCCCGATGCTCTTCCCGTTAGCCGCGATCGGTATTGGGCTTGGTGCGCTATTGACGGGCTATTTTTCCAAACACACCATTGAGCTCGGCCTGATTCCGGTTGGCGCGGTAGGTGTCATGATTTCCTCCATCGTGCCGATACCCGCCACGTGATTGTCCGTGCCCGACAGCAACACCGAACGAGTCGGCGAGCAGGTTGGCAGCACGTGGAAGTTGGACAGACGCAACCCTTCTTGCGCCAGCTGAT
>JAOZKS010000420.1 GCA_029935255.1 Pontiella sp. | reverse complement strand
ATGCGCCTCGGCGCGAGGAGCCCGTCCGCGACGAGCCCCGCGCCGGCCACGCCGATCACCCCCCCGCGTATTGCACCGGAAAAAGACAGGCCCTCGCTTCCCACCATGAAAAGCAGCAGGAAAACAACTGCGGCGGCGATATGGGTGAAGCGCATGATCTGCCCGGACGGAATGAACAAAAAAAGATCTTCGAACTGCCGCGCAATGTTGGCATTGTATTCGTTGACGTAGGACTCCTCCATTTCATGCAGGGCGTTGAACACCACGTAGACCAGCAGAGCCGCACACAGGGCAAACAAGGAGGGGATGATCCAAAACATGACTACTTCCCCCTTTTGTTTTTTCCGGTCGAGGCAGGATTGAACATGGCGCGATCGAACGGGATTCCGCGCAAGGCAATATCTTCCACAAACGTCGGCACGGCTCCGGTTGGGCAAAGCTCGCCTTTCACATGTCCATCCTTGCTCACTCCCGTTTGCTTAAAGTCAAAGATTTCTTGCAGGGTGATACGATCCTGTTCGAGTCCCGAAATTTCGGTGATCTTGCTGATCTTGCGGGAACCGTCGGAGAAACGGGAAATCTGGCAAATGAGATGCACGGCGGAACCCACTTGTTCCCGGATGGCGCGTACCGGCAAATCTAAGCCGGCCATCAGCACCATCGTTTCCAAACGAGCCAGTGCATCGCGCGGCGTGTTGGCGTGGATCGTCGTGAGCGACCCTTCATGGCCGGTATTCATGGCCTGGAGCATGTCGAGCGCCTCGGAACCTCGGCACTCCCCCACCACAATGCGGTCGGGGCGCATGCGGAGAGCGTTGCGAACCAGATCACGGATCGAGACAGCTCCGCGCCCTTCAATATTGGCGGGGCGAGCTTCAAGGCGGACAATATGCTGCTGCGAGAGCCGTAGCTCGGCTGCGTCTTCGATGGTGAGAATGCGTTCATCGTCTGGAATATAGCTGCTTAGAACATTTAACAGGGTAGTTTTACCAGATCCGGTTCCACCCGAAACAATGATGTTCTTGCGCAACAACACGCAGATGTTCAGGAATTCCGCCACGGCCTTGGTCAATGTCCCGAAGTTGATCAAGTCCTGAACCCTGAATGGGTCTTTTGAAAACTTGCGGATGGTGATGCACGGGCCGATCAGCGAAAGCGGATGGATGATGGCATTCACACGCGACCCGTCTTGCAAGCGAGCATCCACATAGGGCTGACTTTCGTCGATACGACGCCCGATCGGGGAAACGATTCGCTCGATAATAAGGTTCACGGAGGCATCATTGATAAAGTTGCATTCGGTGAGCTCCAGCTTGCCAGCGCGCTCCACATAAACCTGCCCGGGTCCATTCACCATGATTTCCGTAATAGAATCGTCCGCTAACAACTCTTCCAGCGGGCCCAAGCCCACGGCTTCGTCAAAGATTTCGTTGGCCAAACGCGAGGATTCGATTCCGGGAGGCAAACGGGTTTGAATTTCCCCAATAATTTCATCGAGCGTTTTATGGATTTTTTCCTGAAGGTCGCTCTCCTGAAATTTATTCATGCTCAGGCGCTTGAGGTCGAGCCGACCGACCAGTTCGGAATGGATTTGCTGCTTGATGGCCTGACTGGCCGAAACCGCGCGTGCGACGGGACGCGGCATGAAAGCCTCGGAGGAAGAGGTCTCGGCTCCGTCGGAAGCCAAACTGAGTTCCTTCTCCGACCCAAACCGAATTGTGTAGTTGCCGATTTGGATGGGTGCGCAATGGAAAACCCGCTCGCGGGTATGCACACGTTCGTTGGCCACAAATACGCCCGTATCCGCTAAATCCTCGATATACGACTCGTCTTCCATGAGCGTCAGCACGGCATGCGCGGCATCCACGCTTCCATCGTCGAGCACAATGCGGCTGGAGGTGTCGGAGCCAATTAAATACACACCATACGAGGCTTCCAAGGCTTGGAACTCCCGATGAGGGTGGGTGATTTGGATCTGAAGCGTGTTATTCATCCGTCCTACGGCTGGGTGATACTGATCTCTTCCTGGCGCTTTTCGTTCAGCTCTTGGAGAACCGTCTCGATATAGTCGAAATTAACGGAAGGCAGTTCATTTTCATAATTGATATCTTCTGAGTTGCGCAGCGAAAGATAGAGTTGCCCGCGCGTTTGCTGGGCGAACACCAGCAACTCGGCCTCGCGCGGAAAAACCTCGAACGTGATGGTGCTATATCCCGCTTGCTGACCTCTACTGCTGGCGCTGGCCTGTCCGGCGATTCGCGATCCCGCAGCAATCACGGTTACATTCTGCATCAGGGTCAGGGTCACGGACTCGGCCTGTGTGGGGTTGGTGCGCGATGGGAAGGTGAACGTTCCCAGAATATCGACCTTGTCGTTCGGCTGAACCAACCCGCTCACCGCAGAGGCTCCGGCAATGGATAGCGATACCGCGCGCTTTCCTTTTTCAATGGCGTGCGAGAGTCCGCTTTTAATCCGGCGCGGCATATCGACCTGGGACCACAGC
>JAOZKS010000419.1 GCA_029935255.1 Pontiella sp. | reverse complement strand
CCTCTACAACGGCCTCGGCTACCTCACCAACACCGTCGACCGCGCCGGACGCGCCACCGACTATACCTATGCGCCCACCAAAAAACTCACCTCCGTCACGCAATACCTCGAGCAGGGTGGCACCAACGTACCCGTGCGCATTTCATACGACTACGACCAGTGGTTCAACACCGTCACCATCACCGAGCCGCGCGGCCGCTACGTCGAAAGTTATCAGCTCGATGTCCAAGACCGTGTAACCTCTGTCACCAATATTGAAGGGCAGGCCATGTCGATTGACTATGGTGTGAGTGATTTCGTTCGTAAGGTGACTCGTTTTGACGGCTCCTCTATCACGAACTCCTATGACAACGCAGGGCGTCAGGAGACTATGCTCTATCAGAGTGCTTCCGATCAGTTGCTCGAAACAGTCTCATATGACTATTATACCGATGGACAGGTAAAATCTATCGCGGATAATACGACCTCTGTAACCAATGCCTATGACAATCTCAACCGTCTCGTTTCCGTGACTTCCTCTGTGCCCTCTGTGTCCTCAGTGGTGAGCTACCAGTATGATCCGGTCGGCAATGTTACCAATTCCGCCGTTTCGGTTGGAGACTTGGTGAGTCAGCAACAAGGTGTAGTGTCGTCCTCATACACATATGATGCGGCCGAACGATTGGAAGAAATTTCTACTTCGGATGCGGGTGTATTTAAATATGTCTACAATCCGACCAATGGTCGAATTTCCTCTATCTCCAATACGGTTTCGGGTATCACCACTTCTTATACCTACGACCTCTTGGATCGCGCCACGAATATCACGTATTCAGCCTCTAATGGTTCTGACATTCGATCTTTGAACTATGCCTACGATGTGGCCGGTATGATCACCAATAAGACCATTGTAGACGATGCTTCCAGCTTCGTTAATCATGACTACCAATACGATTCTATCTATCGCTTGGTTGGTGAGTCCCGTACCGCAGGCGTCTCGCCTGCCCAGTCGATTGGATATGCTTATGATCTAGCAGGCAATCGCACCTCGGTCATTGATAACGGAACCACGAACACGTACACCCTCGGCACCGGAAACCGCCTTGCTTCCTGGGGTGTAAACGGCTCCGCATTGTACGATGTAGCGGGTAACACCACTAATCTGGTATCCAACGACGGTGCTGATCTGGATTTGGAATGGGACGAACGATACCGACTCGTCAGCGTAGACGGTGCTTCCAGCTTCGTTGAATATGAATATGACGTGTTGGGTAGAAAGGTCAGTCGCACAGCGGGTTCTGATATTGAATATTACATCTATGACGGTAACCAGATCGTTGCCGATGTAGGCGCGTCAGGCAACCTGTTGCGCTCGTACAACTATGGTTCCGGGATTGACAATATTCTCTCTATGACTGTGTACGGGGCTTCCACGAACAGCTATTACTATCTTAAGGATCACCAGAATACCGTAATAGCGCTGATGGACGACTCTGGTAGCGTGGTTGAATCCTACGATTATGATGCCTATGGTCAGGTTGTGGATGTGAAGGATGGATCGGGATATTCAATTGCCGATCAAAAATCGGCAATCGGCAATCGTTACACCTTCCAGGGACGAGAAATCGATTGGGAAATGGGACTTATGTATTTCCGTGCTCGATGGTACAATCCTGAAATTGGCCGTTGGCTCTCCAAGGATCCGATTGGGATTAGTGGTGGGTTGAATCTCTATGCGTTCTGTGGAAACAATCCTGTGATGCATGTAGATCCTTTAGGGAAAGAATGGACGGCCGGTAATAAACTTCGCCTCGGATTAGGAGTTGGAGGATTGGTCGTCGGAGGGCCAGTAGGTTGGACAATAGGTATTGGTTTATTAGTCGATTTTATAGTCAATACACACGATGTTGATCCGATAACATTTCCAATGGAGCCCCCTAATTGGCAGACTCCTCCTATTCCTCCTCCTATTCCTCCTCCTACAGATGACTGTTAAAATACAGATAAAGATAGGTGAAATTATGAGTAAAGAAAAGATGCCAATCGTAGTAGCCTGCCTTTGGCTTGTATACTGATTATTCGAAAGGAGTTGATCGCTTGGTTTTTATCGAGGAAGTTGTCTGTTAGATAGGCTCCGATTCGCCGGAGCAGCCCACGGAACCCCCGAGGGCACGCCTCTTAATTTAAAGGGAAAAGGACCGAGGCGCCATCAACTTCAGGCATAAGGTCTGATGAGATAAAAATATGAAAGAAACTCCAAAGATGAGTATTAGTGCGAAGGTTGTTAGATACCTGATTCGAGATTCATATGGAAATGGAGCATTGTTTAATAAATTACTGGCTTCTATTTTTTTATAGTCGGTATTGGAAGACTTTACCTTATGTCAGATGATGGTTCCTTTGAAGACGGAATACTCACCATGATGTTCATAATGGGAGCTTTCATGATGTTCTTAAAAGCAGGATTTATTGATCTATATAGACCGAAAAAGGGGTTAGAGGAAAAGGGGTCAGGAAAGGGGTCA
>JAOZKS010000418.1 GCA_029935255.1 Pontiella sp. | reverse complement strand
CGGTGGGGAGCAGTGCTTTGTACCCTTTGGTTCCTGATGTGGACGAAAGCCACTCTGGATTGATCGGCGTGCCCTCAGCCCAGGACAAGATCGCCGAGGGGATATCGGCTCCAGCTATTTGGTGAAACGGGTAGTCCCCTGTAAATCTTGGATTGATGTCAATGATTCTGAATACATCCCCGTCGTGCATGACATCGATCCCCCAGATTCCGGGGTGTTTGGTCACTTTGCTGAGTTGCCGAGGAAAATTTCCGAAGATGGCCGGGTCAACAACGGTAACATCATCTGTTTCACCTGCCCGCATTGTGTGCACTTGAGTTGCGAGATGCACCTGATAATTGCCATTTAGATCGTTGACAATATCGATGCAATACTCGTCGCCTTCAATGGCTTGTTGGAACAGTATGGATTCGCTCAGATTGAATTTCGGCAGAAACTTTGTCCATTCACTTGTTTCGATCCGGTTGCGCATCAAAGTGTCCAGCAATTCGAGTTCTGTGGGGTTTTGGCATTTGTTGAGGTTTCCCGATCCATATCCATATCGCGCTTTCAGCATAATGGGACATTCGATGGTCTTGGACTCCAGTGCGGAAAGGACTTCGTCTTTGGACAAGCTCGCCCATGGTACATTGAAGCCGTTTGCCTGCAGGACTTCATGGCACTCGAATTTGTCTAGGCATATGCGTCCCCATGTTTCGCTAGGGGCAATCAATGAAACCCCAGCTTGTGCAAATAGTTTATTGTGTCTCGACAGGATGAATACATCTAGGTCATGCAATGAACATATGACCCCTATATTATGCTCTGTGCAGAGATCAAGGAGGAATGGGACATAGTCGTCGGAATGCGATGGGGGGGTAACGAATGCCTTGTCTGCAACGTGCATAGCGGAAGTGCCCGCATAGCAATTCGCCGCAAATACCAAGCCGCCTTGGCGTTTTTCCTGCGCCTGCTTAAAATATTCAATGAGATAGCTTCGTCGTCCTGCACTAGTAAGCAATATGTTCATAACATCCAATTAATGTTGTGGAAAATGGTCTTATTATTGATGTGACAGCTCATCATAAGCCTGCTTCAGCTTCTCCCATTCCTGATTCTCAATTCGTTGTTTGTTGGTGCAGGAAAAGCTATCTGCTCCGGTATAATCAGGCAAGTCGCATCCCAGCGTAGAATATTTTGAGCGGAGTTGATCATAGATCTCTGAGGGGGCTTGGCAGAATGCTTCATAAGAGACGGTCAACTGCTTTTGGTCTGTAACCTTTTGGAGCCCCGACTTGATTGCATCCAAGGTGCCCTGCAACTGGCCGGCAACTTGATGGTAGGGGGAGCGGTTTTTTAGATTCTTGAAGTTTTTTGGTTTAACCGACCACCAGATGTTGTCGTCTTCGTAGTAGCGGCGCTTCGACTGTAAGACGGACTGCATCACAAACATGGGTTCGCGTTCAATATGGAGGAAAAAGAACTCTGGAATGGCTTCGGCAAAGAAAGCAACGTTGTATTGCATCATCATGCCTTTGGAGATGAATGGCTTTTTCAACGCACTCTCTATGGATGCCAATTCATGTCTCATGTCATCAGTGCGAACTTGCTGAAGCTCGGCTTTATCGAGGTAGCCCGGGTCGTGGTTGGGAAATAATCTTCTCCAGAAATGGAAAAACTCGCTAACGGCGGTCGGTCCCGTTGTTTTGCCAATATCAGAGCCGAATTCTTGTTCTGTAGGCTGGGAGTGCATCTCACCTCTGAAGTCGTATTCGGGGTTGTATAGCATTTGCTGGATCAGTGCTCCCACATAAGGAGAGAACGCTAACCGCGATAATAAGTTGGTGGGATATGAAAAACATTCCATCCCGGCGAGCCATTGGGTCAACAGCGTCGTGCCGCTTCTCGGATTCCCGAGAACTAGCAGGACCGGATATTTGGATTTCTCGAACTTAGCGTTTACATTGGCCTGTGTCGGCGCCAATAGGGCCCTTAGTTGGAGAATGAGATTGTCCAGTGGCTGGTTGGGCTGAAAATCCTTTGTCCGGTCGGTCTGATGTTTGAGAATATCTGATTCCATATGATCAATCTCCCTGCCGGGATTCGTCCTCGGTCGGGCTGTTAAAGTCCAGCTGTTTGAAAAGAAGGTTTGCTCCCATTTGTTCACAGAGCTTTAGCCATGCATTGCCCTTCTGCAAGAATACTGGCGGGGTTGTTCTGATAAAATTAGGAGAAGCTGATAGCGAATAGGCTCCTATGTTGTTGAACACAACGATATCGCCTGCCACGAGCTTTCCTTCATAGCCCGAGTACAAAATATCATGTTCAAGGCAAGTGTATCCCGTTACATGTATTTGTTCCTTGGGTATGTCAGAGTGGGTTTGGTTTTCACTAAATGCCGTCATTGGCAAATTGATTTCATTAGGCGCAATCTTAAGGTGCTCAATGCTTCCTGATGTGATGGCTACGCTCCGGCCATTTTGTTTTTTTACAGCGGTTACCCTGCATGCATACGACATGGCATCGGCGAC
>JAOZKS010000417.1 GCA_029935255.1 Pontiella sp. | reverse complement strand
CTCGGCTACCGTCCGCTTCTCGCAGAAACATTCACTGACATCGAGAAGTTCCGCGAAATCCCCGGCTACCTCGTCTTCTACAACCTGCTGCGCGACATCGATCCGAAAGCGATGGCCAAAGTGCTCACACAATGGCTCGGCGAACACGTCGGCTCAATGCCCGGCGCACTCGCCATGGACGGCAAATTCATCCGTGACACCGTCGGCGTGCTGACCCTCGCCGACCATGAGACCGGTACGCCCGAAGCCAGGGCTCACTGCTCCAAAAAAAAGGCGACGGCGAAAACTGCGAACTCGTAACAGTTTAGTGGAATCCGGCGGAACTTATGAGGTGTCGTATGCCGGGATATTTTCGGGACGATAGAGTTTTTTAGCGGGGGGGCTTCTTTGTTGAGTAGCAGGAATTTTAATAGCTCAATTGGATCTTTATTTTGTCGCTTGGCTGTCCCCAGCAGAGAGAGGTTGATGGCTAGATTTTGAGCTCCCTCAAGGGATCGACTTCCAAAGGATATTTTCCGAAAGATGACTGGAAGGCGTAAGGCTTGCTCGGCATGGTTGTTGGTGGGTTCCATGCCGTTGACGTCTAAAAAGACGAAGAGGCGTTTTCCGTCTCGGTTGGGGAGGCTGACTCGTTTGCGTAGATTTTCTGCGTCGTCATCTTTTAGGGGGCTCGCGCAGAGTTCATCCCTCATTTTTTCAAGTTTGGGGATCAACGCCTGGGCTTTTTTGAAGGCGAGCTCTCCGGTATTTCGTTGGCGACCGAGCTTGCAACAATGGGATGTCAGGCGGCTGAGGGCTCGGCAAAAATGAATGGATCGATGGTCTTGCTTCTTTTTCGGAAGCATTTCCATACGATCTGCAATCTCGTCGGCTTTACGTTTGATATGCGCCAGACAGACCTGTCGTCCGAGCGGGTTGATGATGTTGTAGCCCGCATAGCTGTCCGCAATGAGATATCCTCCGAATGCGGTGCCGAAGATGGCTTTGGCGACATCGGATCCCCGGGAGTAGTCGGCATGGAAAAAATCAAAACCCGTGTTGCCGGCATACCAAAGTTGAGCGCTCTTTCCATCGATACGCCAGTGGGTTTCATCGCCATGGATGATGCGGGTGGCGCGAACCTTGTTACGCAAATCTTCATAGAGTGCCGCCCCCGCCTCAGCAGTTTGATGTGAAAAAGCCATCGCGGATGCGGGCACGAATGAGATGCCGAAAAGTGAGGACAGCACCTTTTGAACATCTCGATAGGAGAGCTTGACGCTATGGCGCAGGCAGACCGCTGTCGCCTTTGTGACCGGCCCGATACTGCAGTTGCGAAGCTCGCCTTCCGCCGTGTCAAAAACCTCTCGGCGACAGGTCGGACAAAACGCTTTTTGATGGATGTATTCGGTGACAACGGTGCTGGGTTGCAGGACGATATCCTCCTGAATCTGAACGTGGATTTTGTCTACCGGCTCCAACTCTTCATGCCGGCAGTGCGGACAGGAGTCCGGTGCGTCTACGTGTACGGAGCGATCGACTCGTTCGGGCGTGGCTCGTTGCCACCCCGGATGTCCCAGCGGCGCACCCCGCCTCTTAGGCGCGGGATCACGAGGAGGCACCATCCCCTTCTTGTTCGCCTTGAACTTCAGCTGATGCTGTTATTTCAGCCCGAGCCTTTAGTTCGGCATTTTCGGCCTCCAACTTTTTATTGTCCTCTTCGAGCGCTTTGGCGTATTGCTCGGTTCGATAGTTTTGAAGCCCCAGAAAACCCTGCTGCTTACGGGCATCTTGAATCTCCAGAGATACCCACATCGTGGACATCCCCAAATGAGGACACGCATTTTTATAGGGGCATTCGAACCCCCATGGAGCTTCTTTATATCGCCCCATTATCCTTTAGATCCACGCCCTCGCGAACGAGCAGCCAGTTTACTTCACCGAGCTCTTTAATCAGCTCCTTGAGTTGTTTATGCCGAAGAATCATCTGCCGAACCGTTGGAACCATATCGATAGGGATATGCTTCGTTTTTGTTTTTCCATCGATCTTAGTGGTGAGGTTATAGGCCTCGTACTTCAGGCCTTTAGACGAGACTGATCCGACGAGGAAATCGAGGGTACTGGATATTTTTCCCAGCAGTTGTTCTCTCTTTTTTTTCAATGTGGTCACGCTGGGCATATACCCTCCTTTTGGTTAGGCGTATCAAAACGCCTAATATGCATCAAAAAAAAGAAGAGGTCAAGGGGGAACTAATTTGGAACATACGGGTCAGTCCGATATTTTAATATTTTTTGTTGTGCGGCGGCAGGAACATACGGGTCAGTCCGATATTTTAATATTTTTTGTTGTGCGGCGGCAGTTGGAGTGCTATGGATTTCCTATGCCAAGGAAACCGAGAATCGAGTTTGCGGGGGCGGTGTACCACGTGATGAGCCGGGGGAACCGTCAGGATGCGATCTTTCTGGATGAGCGGGATTGCGAGGTGTTTCTTGATACGCTGGAGGAGGCGTGCGGCCGGACGGGCTGGCGAGTGCATGC
>JAOZKS010000416.1:301-2518 GCA_029935255.1 Pontiella sp. | reverse complement strand
TAAATCTGACCGCCTCAAGGCGGTGGTTTTAACCTTGATCAGAGACTAAATAAAAGCGCTGAGGTATTGGCCAAGCGGCCCACGCTTACTGAAAAAGCGCTCGCCAAACTGGTCAAGGATCTGGAAATGAATCCCAAGCAGGCGCCCTTCTCGAACAAGACCGACTGGACGCTGCGCAAGGTCTATGAGGAAGACCACACGCTGCTGGCAGAGAATTTCCGAGCCTACATCAACGGCTTTTCAAAAAACGTTGATGACATCATCGAACATTTCAACTACCGCGCCACCATCACCACGATGGTCAAGAACAACCGGCTGGCTCCGATCCTGAATCAATATAAGGGGCTGGAACTTGGCCCGGACAAACTCTCAGGGTTGGAGATGGGCTACATCTACGAGGAGCTGCTGCGGCGCTTCTCGGAACAGAGCGGCGAAGAGGCCGGAGAGCACTTCACCCCGCGTGAGGTTATCCGGCTGATGGTCGAACTTCTGGACATCCCCATTCCAGATCGACATCTCTCCATCTACGATCCCGCCTGCGGCACCGGCGGCATGTTATCCGTGGCTAAAGAACATCTACTGAATCGGGCCGCCACCCCCGCACAGCGCGACAACGTCGAAAAATTTGTTACCGTCCACGGACAAGAACTTTCTCCGACTAATTACGCCATCTGCCAGGCCGACCTGCTCCTCAAGAACGACCATCAGGCCAAGGTCTTCCTCGGCAACTCACTCATCCCCCACGAGGTCGCCGGCCGCGAGCCCAGCGACCAGCTTCCCGAAACCAGGTTCCATTTCGATTTCATGCTCAGCAATCCGCCCTTCGGCGTCACCTGGGGCGGCAAGGACGGCTACGAAAATGAAGCCCGAAAACTACTAAAGACCCGCTACCAGGCCGGTATGCCGCGCAAGAACGACGGTGCGCTGCTCTTTTTGCAAACCATGCTGAGCAAAATGCAGGCGCCGGAGAAAGGCGGCAGCCGTATCGCTATTATCTTTAACGGTTCACCGCTTTCGAATGGCGATTGCGGTTCCGGTGAAAGTGAAATCCGCCGCTGGATTCTGGAAAACGACTGGCTCGATGCCATCGTTATGCTGCCCGACCAGCTCTTCTACAACACCGGCATCTTCACCTATATCTGGCTCTTACGCAACGAAAAACCCGCCGCTCATCGCGGCCGCGTAATGTTGATTGATGCCCGTCAACAATTTGAGAAAGAACCAAAGTCATTCGGCAATAAACGCAACCGGATGACCGACGCTCACCGCCAATGGATCGAGGAGCGTTACCAAAAAGGCTGGGATCCCGGCTTTGCCGATGATCAGGTGAAGCTTTTTCGCGAAAAAGAGTTCGCGTTCCATAAGGTCAAGGTGGTCTTTTGGCAAACTGATACAAACGATCAACCGGCCATCATTACCGAACCTTATGAGAAGACATTTAGCGCCGCCAACCTCACGAAAGAACTGAAATTTTACGACAGTGAGCTGACTTTCAGTGTAACATTTATCTCCCTTCACCCAACAGCGGGAGAAGGAGCGAATAATAAGGCAGACAAAGAGAAGACCATAAAGATACTCCTCAAACCGGGAGACCCCGCCGCAAAGACCATCAAGACAGCCTTAGGTAACAAACCGGAAGTTCTCTCCGTCGAATGGACGCATCGGCATTACGTGCAGGATGACGAATACATCCCGCACGGCGAGAAGATTGAGGCATTCCTGAAACGAGAAATCGCCAAACCCATCATCCGCTGGGAAGAGAGTCCGCAGCTCGGTTACGAAATCCTGCCGAACAAATACTTCTATCGCTACCAACCGCCGACACCGGCAAATGAATTACTGGCGGAGTTCTGGCGGTTGGAGAAAGAGGCGAAGAAGATGTTGAAGGGATTGGCGAAATGAGTGCCACTAATAAAACTAAAACTCTTACACCTTGGGTGGAAACCGTGCCTGCTGGCTGGCGAGTCACTCGGATTGATGCGGTTGCAGATGTCCTATTTAGCAACGTGGATAAGCACACAATCGAAGACGAAACACCCGTTCGGCTCTGTAACTACGTGGACGTTTACAAGAACGACCGCATCACTTCTGACATAGATTTCATGGAAGCCTCCGCCGAAGAACGTGAAATCAGAAAATTTCAGATTCGCCGAGGTGATATCCTTGCAACGAAGGATTCAGAATCAGCAGAAGATATCGCAATATCTTCCCTTGTCG
>JAOZKS010000416.1:0-291 GCA_029935255.1 Pontiella sp. | reverse complement strand
TCATTTCTGGCTTGGCTTCATACCTCGAAGTCTTTCCGCGCACAATACGAAGCCAAAGCTGTTGGAGTAACGCGATTCGGTCTTTCCCGATACGCATTTCGGGCAGCCCGCACCCCGCTACCGCCATTACCAGAGCAACAACGCATCACTGCGTATCTTAACGCGAGTTGTGCAGCGATTGACGCGGCGGTGGCCGCCAAACGCTGCCAAGTTGAAATCCTAGACGCTCTTTCTTTCGCGGTTATCCATCAAGCCGTCACACGAGGTGTGAATGCGACCGTAAAATTGAAA
>JAOZKS010000102.1:284-8387 GCA_029935255.1 Pontiella sp. | reverse complement strand
AAGCACAGGAGATCACAGTTCGTGCATCCATATTCACTATGTTATCGTGTCTCATAGTCTGAATAATCTGGCCCAGAGTCAGCCAGCAGTAGTCATCGTAAACAGGAATCTCGCCATCAACTTCAATTATAATGTTTCGATTTCGTTTCCGTAGAAATCTGGCGCCCTGTTCAGACTGCAGTGCATCCACAAGAATCTCAGAGTTCTTCGGGTTTATGAAGTATTCGAGGTAGGGGGGCTTTCTCCCTTGGTGTACCTGAGTGAAATTACTGCGTGTGGCCTGTAGCGTCGGTGCCAACTGGATCATGTTGATGTTTCCGGGTTCCATTTTCGCCTGCACCAGAAAATGCAGAATCCCGTCAAACTTTTTCGTTATGAATCCTAGAAAACCAATTTCAGGTTGGTTGATGATCGGTTGTTCCCATTCCGGTATGCCGCCCCAGTTTGTTTTGGCTCGAACCCCTTCAAGGCTAAAAAATTTTCCACTTTCGTGGCAGAGGTCGCCGCGGAGGGGGTGGAATTTCCATTTTTCAAGTTGTTCAAAAGGGATTCTTTCGAGGCTGAAGCGGTGTGCTTCCTGCCGTTCTTCGAACCAATCCAAGATGCCGGTTTTTGATGCAGGGGTTCCATCCACGGCCAAGGCCGAACGCAAAAAGTCGACTTCACGATCCATCAATTTAACCTCGATACTTTAATTTGTCGCGCTGGACTTTTTCCACGTCGAGCACTTCGGTTTGTATGGCTCTGATGAATGGTTCATCAGTTTGTCTTGATCGGTTATTTAACAGCTTCAACATATAGGGATCGATCCGATTCATTGGCTTCGCTTGGATAGGTTCCTTCAAAAGAAAAATCGGGGGTTCTACTTTTCTGAAATGACGTTTTTTCTACTTTTGAAAACCCTGCATGTATTAAATCATTTTGTATGGACTCGAAATCCCATGCATTTTGGTGGGCTAAGGCTTGCTCACCAAGGATTGGTTGGCCTGATCTGGAAAGGAAATCCTCACGAAGACAATCAAATCGCGTATAGTGTTGCATGCCCCATTGTTTTTTAGCTCGTTGAGTTCGGCGTTTGAACAGATCAAACCTGTTGTTTTTAGCAACATACTCTCTGATGCTTTTTTCCACATCAGGTAGAATCAATCGCAGGGTGCCGCTGGGTCTCAGAATGCGGCAACATTCTTTGAATAAGGTAGGAGTAACATAGATACTCATGTGTTCGAACACATGTGAACCATAAATGCACGATACGGATTCACTAGCCATGGGGAAGGCCCTGAACTGACCAAAATCAACAACGATATCTCCGCGTTTTGGGTCGATATCCACATCAATCCAATGTTGATCGGGCTTTATCCAGTTTGGTCCAGGGCCAAGGTGGATTTTGTAAGGGGATTCAAAATTCGACAAATTCAAGGGTTTGGGTTTCTGGTCGACGTTCCACCGAAGATTGAGTTTTCCGATACGGGTTGATCCGCAGGCTATGTAGTTTGAAATTTTCTTTAGCATAGTAAATTAGTTCCGGTATTTCAGTTTGTCGCGCTGGACCTTTTCTACGTCGAGCACTTCGGTTTGTTTGTAGGCGAGTGCTTTGTGAACATTGCGCAGGTCGCGCGCAAGTTTGCGCATCCCTTGGGGTTCGAGCGAGGCGGAGTGGTCGGTGCCTTTCCAAGTGCGGTCGAGGGTAAAGTGGCGCTCGACCCATTCCGCGCCGAGGGTCATGGCGGCGACGTCGGCAGCGATGCCGAGGTGGTGGCCGGAAAACCCGATGGCTTTTACCGTGCCATCAAACTTTTCTTTCAAGCGGGTGATTTCCAGTAGGCAGATATCCTCGAAGGCCACGGGATAGCCGGAGGTGCAGCTGTAGAGCACCAGATCTGCAGCACGGTTGTGGGATTGAAAAAAGTCCACGATCTGGTCTTCCTCGGCATGGGTGGTCATGCCGAAGGAGAGGTGGATTTCGCCTTTAAAGTTTTTGCAGAGCTCATCGAGCATCTCCCAGTGCAGATTGCAGGCGGAGGGAATTTTGATGAGTCCGGGCTGGAGTTCTGTGATTTCTCTGGCCGATGTTACATCCCAAACGGAGGTGCTGTACTCAATGTCGAATTCTTCGCACCATTTTGCCAGTTGCCGGTGTTGATCGAGATCGAACTCCAGGAATTCACGATGTGCGCCATAGGTTTCACCATAAGCATGCATGGGGTTGGGGTGGGGCGCATTATATTGCTCTTCGGTGAGGAGCTCTTTTGAGCAGCGTTTCTGAAATTTGACCACGTCGGCTTTGCAGAACATGGCGGCGGTCATGATCAGCTCACGCGCGATTTCCATATCGCCTTTATGATTACAACCGATTTCGGCAATGACTTTGGGTGACTTCATTCTTTAATCCTTTATCTTCTCTAAAATCATGTCGCACAGTTCGCGAACTGCGCCGCGCCCGCCTTCTGCGGATAGTACTAAATCGGCAACGCCTGCGGCAGAGGTATGGGCATCTGCTGGAACCACGCCAGTACCAGCCGTTTTGAGGCATTCAATATCATTTTCGTCATTTCCGACATAGACGACATGGCCTATGGTCAGATTCTTTTCCGCGCACCATGCCCTAAAGCGGTCAATTTTTCTGTCGCCCAGCTGGTGGAAGCATTCGATCTTCAGTTTTTCGCAGCGCGATTGAACTACATCGTTCATTTCTGTCGACATGACGGCCATCCTGATTCCGGCCTTTCGCATGCGGTTGATACCCCATCCATCGCCGCGACTGCATCGTACAGCTTCTTTCCCATCTTCAGAAACATAGACGGTATTATCGGTCATTACGCCGTCAAAATCGAATACGATAGCCTCCACGGGATCAGGAAGTGCAGTTGTTTTTTTCCAAAGTTTGGAAAGGGCCTCGGCCACGTGGATGTCCTCAAGGGAATCGATTTCCCAGGTCCGTGTGGAGGGCATTTCGGAAATGACGGTCTTGCCGAAAAAGCGGTGGCGGGACTGAAGAAAGCCTGCTGTTCGCATGGCGTAGACGGCGCCGTTTTCAGCATATTCCTTTTCCAGATCCTGCCGCCGCTTGCGCTCAGCACCATCGTGGTTCACACCCATGGAATCTCCGGAATTTTTCCAGAGGAACCGGTGTGATTCGGTGGCGGTGAAGGCGCTATCAGCATTTGAATCGAGTAGTTTCTGGATACAGTTATCAATATCCTTCCCCTGAGTCAGCGGGGAGGTGCATTGTAGAAAGACCGTTAGTTCCGGTTGCGCGTCGAGGCTTTTCAATGCATGGATCAGTGCGTCTTCCGAAGAAGCGATATCCGTGCTGATGTCGTCCGGTCGCATGATCACGGTGGCTCCGGCGGCGCGGGCAACCTCGGTAATTTCGGCATCGTCGGTTGAAACCACAACCTGATCAACCAACTCGGCTTGCAGGGCGGCTTCTATGTTCCAGCAGATCAACGGCTTTCCGTTGAACGGATAGACGTTTTTGCGAGGGATGCCTTTCGATCCACCGCGTGCGGGAATGATGGCAACGGTCTTCATGATGTTGCCCCTTCGCAGTTGGTTTGTTTGATCAAATAGAGCGGGCGGTTTTTGATTTCGTCGAAGACGCGGCGGAGGTATTGACCGAGAATGCCCATGCAGAGCATCTGCAGGCCGGAGACAAAGAAGATGGCCAGAGTCAGATAGGTAGTTCCGGCGTGTTGGGGTGATGATTGGATGAAGTTCCACATGATGAAGAGGTAGATCGCAAGGCCGAGCGAGAGGGTGCAGAGGACGCTGCCCATGTAGAAGATAAAGCGCAAGGGGGTGCCGCTGAAGGAGGTGATGGCGTTAAGCGCTAGGCTGATGGATTTGATGAGGGGGTATTTGGTGACCCCGGCATGGCGGGCATCACGTTCATACTCAACTGTGGTTTGGCTGAAGCCGATCCAGGAGGCGAGGCCGCGCATGTAGCGGTGTTGCTCGGGCATGGAGTTGAGGGCGTCGAGGGCTTTGCGGTCGAGCAGGCGGAAGTCACCGGCATCAACAACCATATCGACTTCCGTCATTTTGCTAAGAAGACGATAGAAAATGTGGGCGAGCAGTTTTTTGAGACCGGATTCGCCTTTGCGCGAGGAGCGGACGGCGTGAACGACCTCGAAGCCTTCTTTCCACTTTACAATCATTTCAGCAATAACTTCTGGCGGGTCTTGCAGATCGGCATCGATGATGACGGCGGCATCGCCGGTGCAAAGGTTCATACCGGAGGTGATGGCGCGTTGGTGTCCGAAGTTTCGTGAGAGCTGGATATATTTAACCGTGGGATCTTTTTCGGCGGTTTGCTTTACCCAGGACAGGCTGCCATCGGAACTGCCATCGTCGATGAATACGAGTTCGAGTTCTTCTTCCTGAGATTTGAAAACCTGAGTGCATCGGTCATAAAGTAACGGCAGGTTTTCCTGCTCGTTAAGAAAGGGGACAATGACGGATACCCGCTTGGTTTCGGAGTCTCTATTCATGCGTTCCATAGTGGCGGTTCGCCGCGCGGCTTGCAATCCTTGCATTACCTGTTTTTCAGCTTCATAAAGAGGTAGAATCCACCGCGCGCGATTTCAAGGAAGAGGCTTTTCATGGAGCCGGTCCATACATCGAAAGGGCGGATGACATCCGGATAACTGGATTGAAGTTTCTTGAAGAATGTGCGCATAGAACGCGATTGGCTGCCGAAGAGGCGGACGGAGGCGGAGTTGGGCCAGACGCGGAATGAACAGAGGATCTGGTCGATGTAGTAGCGTTTACCTTCGGCCAGGAGGCGCGACCAGTATTCGACATCGATGGAATACATGTCTGCATCGGAAAAGCCTTGGATACGGTCCTTGGTTTCTTGACGAAACATAACCGAAGCGGGCTCGCCTATCGGATTTGTTCCGGAGCGAACGATGCGCCGCAGACTGGCATTCGATTCCTTGATGCCTTCGGATTCGTGCTGCTTTCTAAGCGTTAGTACGTTGCCTTTCGGATCAATTATTCTGCGCGCACAATGAACGAGTTCAACCTCTGGGTTTTCATCCAGCACGTTGACTTGTTTTTCCAGGCAGGTTGGTTCTAGTGGATCATCGTGGGGAAGTAGTTTGCAATAGGTTCCTCTCATCTCTTCGAGGCAGCGGTTCCAATTTCCAAAAAAACCGAGTCGTTTTGGGTTGAGGATATAACGGATGCGTGAATCTTCAAGGGATTGGACAATTTCGGCGGAGTGGTCGGTCGAATGGTCGTCGATGACAAGTAGTTCGAAATCGCGGAAGGTTTGCGCGAGTACGGATTCGAGGGTTTCCCGGATATGCGACTCACAGTTGTAGAGAGGGATCGCGATGCTGACCTTCGGTTGTGCTGTTGCGGGCATGGCGCTTTAATTAAACCAAATCTTCTTTCTCGAAATAGCGGTAGATTTTACGGCCGAGCCAGGCATCGGTGGCGGCATAGGTTTGCTGTGATTTGGTGAGGTCTTTGCGCGCCCAGTTGGAGACTTGCTCTTTCTTGGAGATGCGGAAGTCGAAGAGGATGGCCGTTAGTCCGCGCAGACCCAGATTCTTGATCTGGGCCGATTTGGCGATGTCGGCGAGTTCAACGAAGCCGTCGGGTTCGAAGTCGGCGACGGCCTGAAGCTCGGAAATATCGCGGTCGATGGCTACGCCGGCTTTGAGGATTTCGCGACTTGCGAGGACATCGAGCAGACCCTGGATGAGGCCGGTCTGCTGGATCTGAAATAGATAGACGGTGTCCTCTGTGGCGAGCTGGAGCAGGGAGGGGTCGTAAAATTCGCCTTTTCGGAAGGCGGGGCGCGTTTCGGTGTCGAAGCCCAGAAGAGGTTCCTTCTTGAGTTGTTCGACGGCTTTTTCGGCTTCCTCCGGTGTGCGGCAAAGGACGATGGGGCCGTCGTATTGCTTCATCGGGAGTTCGTTGATTTCAGCTTTAGTTATGTGCTGTTTAGTCATGTTTTTCTGCTTTCTTCCATTGGTTGGAAACCCAAATGGATTGTTTGGCGAGGCCCATCAGAATCTTTACATCGGGAACGGTTAGTTTCCCGCGTGAAAAGATGCGGCGCAGCCCCATCATCATATGTTCGAGTTTCTGTTCGTGAGTGAATTCGGTCTTGATCATCATTTCGCGCCAAGTGGCAAACATGCGTTCGCGTAGTTCGGAGCCGGCCTCGTCGGCCTTTTCTTCCGAAGGTTGGAAGGTTTCGGAGGCGGTGAAAAGTTCGTGGCAGCAGAGCATCACGGCATGCGACAGGTTGAGCGAGGTGTAGCGTTTGCTCGAAGGAATTTGGATGATATGGGTGCAGAGTGCCAACTCTTCGTTGTGAAGCCCTTTGTCTTCGCGACCGAATACCAATGCAATCTTGTGGTCTTTGGCGCTTTCAAGTGCGATGGGGGAAAACTCGCGGGGTGTATAGGCGGTGTCGCGGTAGAACCCGGTTCGTGCCGAGGTGGCGGCCACCACGGTACAGTCGGCGATGGCTTCTGCCAGTGTGTTGAATTCCTTTCGGGCATCGAGCTGATCCTTGGCGTTACAGGCCAGCTTGCGGGCATCGTCCCAGTCGGTGGTTGGGCGCGGTTTGACGATCGCTAGATCGGTGATGTCGTTGTTGTTAATCACCCGACAGACCGACCCAATATTTCCACCAAAAATAGGCTCAACCAGAACCACTCGAATGTTATCCAAAACCGCCAAACTAATTCTCCATATCGCGAAGCATTTGAATCTCCTCGGCCCAGAGGGTCATGTCAATGGTTTCGAGAACCATTGGAATGGAGTCAAAACGAACATCTTTCATGATATAACGGAAAACCTCCAGCCCAAGTTCACCTTTTCCGAGGCTGTGATGGCGGTCAACGCGGGAGCCGAGTCCTTTTTTCGAGTCGTTGAGGTGCATGCCGCGCAGATATTCAAAGCCGACGATATCTTCGAATTCGGAAAAAACGGTTTTACAGGTTGCGGCCGTTCGTAAGTCGTAGCCAGCGGCAAAGCTGTGGCAGGTGTCGATGCACACGCCGATGCGGCCTTTGTCTTCGACCTGGTCGATGATCTCGGCAAGGTGCTCGAAACGAAAGCCCAGGTTGGAGCCTTGACCCGCCGTGTTTTCAATCACCGCCGTCACGCCTTGAGTTTGATCCAACGCAAGATTGATCGACTCCGCGATGGTGGAAAGGCATTCGCTTTCGGAAACCTGCTTGAGGTGGCTGCCGGGATGAAAGTTCAGGAGCTGCAGGCCAAGTTGTTCGCAACGCTGCATCTCGTCGAGAAAGGCCGCCCGCGATTTTTCGAGCTTTTCGATTTCGGGGTGGCCGAGGTTGATCAGGTAGCTGTCGTGGGGGAGGATCGTCTCGGGCGCAAAGTCATGGTCGGCGCAGTTTTGCTTGAAGGCATCAATGCTTTCCGTTGTCAGCGGCTTGGCCGTCCATTGCCGTTGGTTCTTGGTAAACAGCGCAAAGGCGCTTGCCCCGATTTTCGCCGCATTCAGCGGCGCATTTTCCACCCCGCCCGCCGTGCTCACATGTGCCCCGATTCGTTTCATAAGTAGCGCTCCGTTTTCGTAAGGATTGCCTTTAAACCACATCCGATGCCGGGGAAGAAGCTTGTATTTCACACATTTTTTAATTGTGTACCGAAAAGGTCTAATTTACTGTCACCTCCTTAATCAGGAAGGGGAGTGACTATGGATGCTGGCGATGAAATAAAAACTGATTTTGAGAAGCAGGACTGGCTGGATGCGCTCGACGAGCTGCTGGAAACGGAGGGTGCCGACCGCGTAAAGGACATTCTGCACGACTTGCAAGTGAGTGCGCATCGGCAAGGGGTCCGTCTGCCTTTTTCAGCCAACACGCCTTATATTAATACCATCGACTTGAATGATCAGCCCGCTTATCCCGGCGACCGCGAGATGGAACGCCGGATCAAGAGCCTCATTCGCTGGAACGCCATGGCGATGGTCGTGCGCGCCAACCGCGAAGAAGACGGCATCGGCGGCCATATTTCCAGCTACCAATCCATCGCCACGCTCTACGAAGTCGGCTTCAACCACTTTTTCCGGGGCCGCACCGAATCCTTTCCGGGGGATATGGTTTATTT
>JAOZKS010000102.1:0-274 GCA_029935255.1 Pontiella sp. | reverse complement strand
CGCGCCTTCCTTGAAGGCCGCATACCCGTTGAACAGCTCGGAAACTTCCGCCATGAGCTACACGACACTCCCGGCCTCTCGTCCTACCCGCACCCCTGGCTCATGCCCGACTTCTGGCAGTTTCCGACCGTCTCCATGGGGCTCGGCCCCATCACCGCCATCTACCACGCGCGCTTCATTAAATATCTCGAAGACCGCGGTCTGCGCGAACCTGCCGGGCAGCGCGTCTGGGCCTTCCTCGGCGATGGCGAAACCGACGAACCCGAAACCCTCG
>JAOZKS010000415.1 GCA_029935255.1 Pontiella sp. | reverse complement strand
AAAAGAGCGGCCTAAAGAAGTATAAGGAAAAACAGCAGTTCATGGCCAAGCTCAATGCCAAACCTTCCACGGAATGCCTCGACCTTCCGGACGAGGCCTATTCGGATGGAGCCATGACGGAGTGGGGGATCGGCATGCTCGATCAGTTCGCGAAATCGGACAAACCGTTCTTCCTGACACTCGGCTACCGCAAGCCCCATTTGCCGTTCGTCGCACCTAAGAAATATTGGGATCTCTATAACCGTGACACGATTAAACTGGCCGCATTTAGAAAGATGCCGCTGGGCTCACCGGACTATGCCTTCCATCCAGGCTATGAACTCAGCGGATATTCAGACATCGAAATCAAGGAACTTGGAACGGATTCGGAAAAGCAGCGCGAACTGATTCACGGCTACTACGCCTGTGTTTCCTACGTCGATGCGCAGATCGGAAAAGTGATGGCCAAGCTCAAAGAGACCGGGCTTGATAAAAACACCATCATCGTGCTCTGGGGTGACCATGGATGGCATCTGGGCGACCACAATATTTGGTGCAAGCACTCAACATTTGAACAGGCCACCCACTCACCGTTAATCATTAGCATGGGACATGGGGCAGGGAGCATGGAACGAGGGGAAAAAAGTAGCTCTCCGGTTGAGTCGGTCGACATTTTTCCGACCCTCTGCGAGCTTGCCGAGCTTTCAACTCCAGAACAACTCGAAGGCACCAGCCTTGTACCCATCCTTAAGAATCCCGCAGTCAAAGTGAAGGACTTTGCCATGAGCCAATATCCCGACCATGCGAAAAAAGGGCTTATGGGCTACGCCCTGCGAACCGAGCGCTACCGTTTAGTCGTCTGGATACAGGATAAAGTCAGCCACACCGGGGAATTCGATCCATCACAGATTGCGGCTACCGAGCTTTACGACTACCAAACCGACCCATTGGAAAGGGTCAACCTGGCCCATAATCCAGAATACAAGTCAGTGGTCGCAGAGCTCGAAGAGCAGATGAATTTATTTTTTAACGAGTAGTCAGGCATTCCTGCAGGCTTATCTGATCAATCTGATTCTCAGAGGTTTTGCGGAAATCTTAAAATAAGACTGGAATACAACCCGAGGGTGCGCCATTTTACCCAGCCGCATATCACCGCATAGCGTGATATGCACCCCGTCGCTCGGGTGGCGAAATTGGTAGACGCAAGGGACTTAAAATCCCTCGGCCTTAGGCTGTGCGGGTTCGAGTCCCGCCCCGAGCACCATTCTTTAATGCTTCTATTGTTAGTTAATAGTTGGACTTTCTATTCCTGCGGTAATTTGAATTGTTAGATACGGTTTGTAACTGATTTAACTGTGCTACCCCATAATAACCCCACCATAACCCCACTGGAATTATGGAGGGAGGTAGTTTGATGGGTAGTTTTCTTCTGTGGTGTCTGTCTGCCCCGTCGAAGTACCACAAGAGAGAAAGAGGGGGGGGGGAGGGGGGCGGAGGGGGCGGCGCAGATTGTGCTTTTAACAGGGTCTGTCTTGGTGGGTGTGGCCTAAAATCCAATATAGGGCATTGATGCCGCTTTCTTCGTAAACTTCCGTATTGCTGAAAGTAATGTGGTTCTGTTAGCCGTTGCGCGCCATTTCGGTGCGATAGAATTCTTGGATATCCAACATGATCCGGTGTATCCGATCCTTGTAGCCGGGTAGGGGATCCCGATCCCGGTTCGTCACATAAACAATGTGCAACCGATCACGCGGTGCTGCGACCGCCGACCATGAAAGCGCTGCGGCGAGAAGTGCGGAAAACAACCATGGAATCTATTTTTTCATGGGACCCATAGTGTCGGACTTGACCGAAACAATCCAATAAACATTTCTGCGTTTATTTTGAACGCAGAAGGAGGCTTTCCAATACAGTTGCCGATGTGTTTAGGCGCAGGCTACCTTGTGGTAGCTTAAATTAAAAAAGTAGGTGCGATTGTGAAAAGTAAAACGAAAAAAAGATTTATGAGATTGGGAATCGCACTGGCCATGGTATCGGCACCAATGGCGTTTGCTGATGTGGAGTGGGATGGCCCGGCGGGAGGAGGAATCGATGTTGCAGCGAACTGGACTACGGATACCCTTCCTAACGATGGATCGTCCATAGGTACCGTCACGGATGCCAATACGGTATACAACACTCATAACGGTCAGGCACTTGCGGGGTATAATGTGGTGTTTAATGGAAGCTCAACATTTACGAACGGAGCCGTAACCAAATCCAGCTTCTTTTTAGGGGGCAGCACGACTACCTCGATGACATTCAACGATACAAGCAGCGCATTTTTTGCGCGGTCGGGCGGAATGAATCTGTCGGTTGGGTGGTATGGCGGTAATGCTGGATCATTTACCTGGAATTCATCGGGAACGTTTGGTGGACTCAACGAATTTTGGGTTGATTATTCCGGGGGGCCGGGAACCTACCTTCAAACGGATGGACTCGTTACGGGTGCAGCCAAGATCAATGTGGGTGCCAATGGAACCCTTACCCTTTCGGGGGGCACGA
>JAOZKS010000414.1 GCA_029935255.1 Pontiella sp. | reverse complement strand
ACAGATCGCCAGTCTCCTTGATATAGCCGGTCAATGCATCAGGAATCCAAACCGGACTGTCGGAATAGTCGCGCAAATCATGGGAAGCCCCCACCTCCGACCATTGGCGCGGAGCCCGGCCATCGGCATACTGAAAGGATAGTGTTTTCAGCAGATACTTGCGCACCTCCAGAGGATTAATGATCACAAATCCACGAAGATCCTGAAGGATATCACGGTAACCGCGATCCAGCGAACGGGTCCAGCGCTTGGTCTGGTGCATCAGATGCTTCAGACGCACGTTGCACCAGAGGTTGACCTCCTCGTCCGGCGTATCAACAAACACCGTATCTTCAACCACGTGTTTCCAGTACTGACGCAACGCCTCGAACTCACGCTCAAAGGCATCCGCAGAAAGATATTTATCAACATACGTCTTAACCGGCACACCGTCTTCAATAACGCCACCGACAAAACGGAAGGTCCGGGTTTCGCCCGGCTCAAGAACCGCGCTTATGCACAACGCCGCAATCGACTCCTGGTTGCCGGCGGAAGAATTGGAGCAAGCGCCGGCCCACACCGCATCGGGGAGCTCCTCGCTTCCCTTGCCAATGAAGCTCTTTCTGCTGCAGTCATAACCCGCCACCTCGGCGTCGGTCGCAAAGAACCCGCCAAATTTCAGCGGCTGTTCGGTGTTGGAATTCGAAGCGACAATCGCGTTGGACTCCACATCAAAACGGGCAGAAACATCCGTCTTGTAGTCCGAAACAGAAGCATAAGCCAGCGGAGGGTTATACACATTCTGAGTGAGCTGCCACTGCAGGAACGGGAAAATGCTGATGTCTTTAGCCTCGGAACCGTTGTTCGCGATGTTCAGCTCCCACATTTCCACCGGACCTTCGGTCGGAACAAAAATCTTCCAGCTGTAGTCCAGTCCCAGGAAGCTGCGCTGAAGGTTCGTATATCCAAGACCCTGTGTACAACGATAGGACAGCTCCTCTTCGCCTTCCGCGCCAAAGCCCATGGAGCCCGCTTTATTCAGACCATTGTCCCGAACAAAGATGCTGCGGCCGGCATCCGGGTCACGCGGAACATACTCGTAGGTGGTATATTTTGTTACCCGTGCGAGCATCGATTTGTACCAGCTCAATCCTTCCCCGCGACCGCCGAACACCACACCGTAATCCTGATTGCCCAGATAGTTGAGCCACGGACGCGGTGTATCGGTGGTATCGACAATATACTCAAGACCATCTTCGCTGAAATGACCAAACTCCTGACGATCGCCGGAACCGGCTTTCATCATATTCGATGCTGAAAAATCATACACCGCATCCTTGCTCTCTTTTCCCATTGGTTATTTCTCCGGCAATCTGTTGTTAAAGCTTTCAGATCGCCCCTCGGCAACCTGCGCCCCGGCAGGCTCCAGCCTAAATTCAATTTCCCCGAAAATCGGCCGATGGTCCGAAACCTTCGGTTCGGGAACCACCTCGAACCGGCAATGGCGCACCGGAAGATCCTTGGTAAGAATAAAATCAATCTTCTTCACAGGGGTTGTGGCCGGGAAGGTGAATTGATTCTGCTTGTCGAGAATCACATAGCCTGAGGATAAAAATACTTTGATCGACTCCTCCTCGGGCTCGGCATTGATGTCCCCGGCAATAATCACCGGATGCCCCCGTTCGGAGAGGCGTTCCACCAAGGCCTTCACCTGGGTTACCCGCTCTGCATTGTCGAGCCCAAGATGAGTGCTGAGAAAGGAAATGGTATTAGTCCTCCCATCCACATCCGGCACGTCCACCTGAATCTCCAGAGCGCCGCGCGGCTGGTTACCTTCGGGGGTTGGCAACTCATGGAAGATGGTTTTCTTGATGGGGAAGCAAGACAAAACAGCGATTCCATACTCCCCGCCCCGGTAGTCGATGGCCTTCTTGAAGCGATATTCCATACCCAGCTTGCGTCCCAGCTCCGCCGCCTGATCCACATTTCCGCTGCGGCTGGTTTTCTTGTCCACCTCCTGAAGCGCCACCAAATCGGGATTGTACTTCGAGATGACGCTGCCGGTGCGGTCGATGTTGATTACCTTATCCCGCCCTTCCCCATGATAGATATTGTAGGAAACCACACGCAGCGAGGCCGAAGCCCCCGTAGCCAACGCAATAACGGTTGCAAACAAAATACTTTTCTTAATCGTTCTCATCTATTTTTCCTATTAAATAAAGGTATGTAGTTCCGCCTTCAGGCAGCCAGTCCACCGAAACCGCCTGAAGGAGGAACTACAAACATTTTTCTACTCCACAGACACCCGATAGAAACCTTGGCTCTTATTGGTTGCAGTGGTGTCGATAAAATCGGTGACCCCTTCCGCTCCGGGAATCCCGTTTGCGAGCATCGTAAAGACCGGATTATCCAGCAGATTGGTGCTCATGTCGACCCGGTAGGTCCTACCTGTTATGCTGTTCCAGCGAAGTTGGATGCCGGTGGGAACCGGCCCGCTTCCGGCCGAATCAAAATCAAAATACGAGAACGTATTGGTAGGATCGGTTCCA
>JAOZKS010000413.1 GCA_029935255.1 Pontiella sp. | reverse complement strand
CCCGTGGCTGGCGGCGGGGCTTCTTTTACATCTGCTCTGCCAATGGATCTTCACGGTCCGTGTGCACCTTGATCGCATTCGCACGATTCCGGAGCGTGGTTCGAAACCGTGGCTGCTCCTCATTCTGATGCCCCTCGCGGGAGTCATCGGATTTTTTGCGCTCAAACTTCCCTTCTACGCAGAACTCTCCGGCGGGGAGGTGATCTATCGCTCCTTCATGAGCGCCTACGGACTCGTCTTTCCAACCTACATGCTCTATCGCGTTGTGCTGGCGGGCCGCGGAAAATCTTCCCTTAGCCTGCCTATGATGTGGATGGCAATCGCCCTTGCCATGCCCTTTTTCTGGCTCGGCTTCATTGAGCGTCAAACAATCTGGCTGGTCCCCGGGATGGGCCTGATAATGCTTGGAGCCGTTATCCTGTTCGTCAAACGCCCGAAAAGCATCGAGGGATAGGATGGTGGTTAAATAATGGGGTCGCAACGGCACCGATTAAATCTTGACATTTCCGATCATCTTACCCACCTTTAAACACAGAAGCCGCTTCTCATACCCGATTAGTTCCTCTCCACTCTCCATCTGATCAAAGGAGCTTGAATGAAATTTCGAATCCGCTTTGCTGTTGCGACAACCGTTTTTTGCTGGATGCTTTGGGGCCTGACCCAGACGGCACGGGCGGAGACGGTGTACTATTCGCTGGAGAACGTCACTTTGGACGATGGTACGCAGATGACAGGCATATTCTCGTGGGTCTACACCGTTGGCGACTTTAAGGATGGTCTTGGTCAATTTGTCTCTCTAGACATTCCCTGGCATGATGAGAATGACCTTAAAACCACTTTTGATATTGGAAAGTCGATCGAAATCACGCTCACGAATAATCTTCATGACGACGGGGTGGATATTACGCTCGTTTTGGTTCAATCGCTCACGCCCAACACCTCTTCGTTGATAGATACGAATACCGCCGCAAGCAGCTATGATATTGGCGGCAATGGATTTCATAAGGGCAGTTTCATCGGCGGAAGCATCTCGCCGACCAACACAACACTGAGCATGACTCCCGACTCATCTGATTTTATTCTATCATGGGGGCCGGAGCTTCCGGGCTTTGTGCTTCAGGAAACGTCAAACCTCTCCTCCAACTGGGTGGATTCCTCCAGCGGCAGCAACAATCCCGTTGTGATTCCCGCCACGACCCCGTCGATGTTCTATCGGGTGGCAAAGCCCTAAAGAACAGCATCCTGGGTTTCAATCGAGAGCCCATCCTCGGAAACGATAATCGCCAGCCCGTTCTGCGGTTCCCAAATGCAATTGCAGAGCACGGCATAAATACCGTCTTGCCGGAAATAGACCGTTTGGGGAATGACCATTTTCACGAGATCAGCACGCGTGATGGAGTCCTCTTCGGGAAGCGTGGTCGGATCGTCCACTTGTCCGCCAATGGCGGGGAGATTTTCGATGTAGTATTCTTTTAACGCGGCAAGCGCATCGTCGGATAACGCATCGGTTCCATCACAAAACAGGGCGTATGCCTTGCGTTGCACATCCGAAATGGGCTGCCCGATATCGGCCTCGGCGAGAATTTCCACGGATCCCGTTTGTCCAAAGAAGGCGATTTCCTCTTCCTTGCACCAGCCATAGTCAAATTCCATGGGGCCGAAGGAGGGATCGTTGATTTTGTTATTCATGGTTCATCCTGTTTTATGCGTTGTTTCGGCGAAAAATCCCTTCATAGATAGCGGGTCTATTTCCCGTCGATTCGTACTCCATGACGGGCATGCCGGGCTCCTGCACAAACCCAGCCGAGCGGAGTTCTTCGATGAGTTGGGCCTCCGTTAAAAAGCATTGCGGCGCACCAGAAAACTCTGTGAAAACAAAAGGCTCTCCTGCAACGGGTTCCGTTTCCGCCGGAAGCGTATTCCTTGAAAATATGAACACGAAAAGCGCGGCGTTGGGCCGGGCCGCACGCGCAGCCTCGTGCAGGGCCTTCCGGAATTCTTTGGCGGAACGCGCAAGGTTCCAGATTCCATGAGCCACGATGAAGTCGTAGCTTTGGTTCTCCACAGGAAGCTGCTCCATTGGGGCCGGTTCGAAGCGGAGATGCGATGTCAGCTCCTCCGTTTCCGCGCGTCGGGTCGCGGCCTCCAACATGGGTTCTGAAAGGTCGAGGCCTAGCACATCCCAGCCCATCCGCGCGAGCGGAACGGCATTGCAACCTGCGCCGCACCCGATGTCGAGCAAGCGGGAGCCCGTGCCTCGCTGGAACTCATCGGTAGCGAATTTCATCAGTTCGGCATTCGGCGGCGAGGTGGAAAATCGTGCAACCACCTCGGGGGAGTTCCATGGAGAGCCTGATCGGGAATTTGGTTTTTTCATTTTTTCGAAACCTTTTTTTCGGGCGTATATCCATCTGAAAATCACATGGGATCAATTGGAGCATGAAGGTGTTGCAAAGACGAGGAATTATCGGTTTCCTAGAAGACTCTAGCTGTTGAGCCATAAACATAATCTCCTGAGCAGTAACTCTCT
>JAOZKS010000101.1:2789-8425 GCA_029935255.1 Pontiella sp. | reverse complement strand
TCTTCCAACCTTTGCCATTCCGCACTTTCCCTTTAATTGGGAGAGTATCAAGTTGATCCTTCCGTATTCCGTTCTTGCCGCCTCCGTCGGTCTGATTGAATCGCTTATGACCCTTACGCTCGTGGATGAAATTACTGAAACCCGCGGGCGAGGAAACAAGGAATGTCTTGGGCAGGGACTGGCCAACCTCACCAATGGATTTTTCGGAGGCATGGGGGGCTGTGCCATGATTGGGCAGAGCATGATCAATATTCGGGGCGGTGGTCGCGGACGTTTGTCGGGCATTTCCGCTGCACTGTTCCTGTTGGCGGCACTGCTCTTTGCCGCGCCGTTGGTGGAAATGATTCCGCTGGCCGCACTTGTCGGTGTCATGTTCATGGTGGTGATTGGGACTTTCGAGTGGTCGAGCTTCCGGATCATCACGAAGATTCCTAAAATGGATGCCTTCATTATTATTCTCGTATCGACCATCACTGTGCTCGAAGACCTCGCCATTGCCGTATTGGTCGGCATCATTGTTTCTGCGCTCGCCTTTGCTTGGGAGCACGGCAAGAAAATACACGCCAATATCAAAACCGATGAGCACGGCACCAAGATTTACCACCTCGAAAGCGCGCTCTTTTTCGGTTCCGCCCAGTCGTTCAAGGATTTATTAGATACGAAGGGCGATCCGCAGGATTTCGTCATCCACTTTGAAAATGCGCGCGTCTACGATCACTCCGGCATCGAGGCCATCAACAATATTACCGAACGCTACGCCGATCAGGGCAAGTTCCTTCACCTGCTCAACCTTAGTTCGGAGTGCAAGGAGTTGCTGGATAAGGCCGACAACATCGTCGAGCTCAGCGTGATTGAAGGCCTCGATTGGCACATTGCCGACAATAAACTCGGGTAGTCCTAAACGGGAAGTTGGAGCTGCGAATCACACGAAAGAGCCATTTTCTGCACTGGGCTAAAAAAAGGGTGGTCCATCCACTGTTCGAGCGAGAAAAAATGATCAGCGATCTTTGATTTTTTCCTGTTCGACAAAAGGGATAATGAAAAGGATCGGGATGGTTCCAATCACATACACTCCGGCGGTAATTAGAAAGCAGAGCCGGAAATTTCCGTCCCCGATGAGGAATCCGCCCAATACGGCAGAAGCACTCCAGAATAATCCCCATGCAACGGTCTCTAACGAGTTCCATATGCCACGGTTTTTCTTCGGAACGAAGTCCATGATGATGGAGCGGCTCAAGGGCTGAGATGCATTCATCAGGGCATTGCGAAAGACAAAAAGCGGGACGAGCCAGACCAATGCGGGATAGAAGGCAAGGGCAATCAGACAGGCAATGGCGGTGCTCTGAACCACAGCAATCATCACTGCTCGGCCCCGTTTTCTGGATGCCCGCTGGGTTAGGATGCCGAGGGTCCCGGTTACCGCAAAGGTCAGGGTAAGAATCAACTGCACTTGGATTGGGCTTAGGTGGTATACATCCCGGAAAAAGACAGGAAAGAACTTCACCGTCATCCCCGCTCCCATCCCGACGATGAAATTTGCGAAGAGGATGATGATCGGAACGAACCGCCGACGTTTTTTGTTCCTACTATTGTTGGTCGCGCGATGACCGTGGTATGCCGATTCGCTTTCCTCACCCAGCGTATACTTCTCTTTCAAGCCCGCCAGCATGAACGCGGAAATCATGGAAAGCCCCAGACCTACCATCATCACTCGTTTAAGAATTGAGAGCTCCCAGTGGTCACCCAGCCAGAGGAAAAGAAAAATGTTTAAGAGAGGTCCGATGGTCATCCCGAACTGCCGTGTGAAATGAATGCGGGTATAAATCCCCGAGCGATTTCCAGAGGGAATCGAATCCGCGAGAAGGGCCTCTGCCGCCGGACCGGATAGGGCCTGAAATCCTCCATAGAAAACCAACCCTAGAATAATGGAGTAAATACTCTGCCCTAAGATGAGAAAAAAGAGGCCTATGATTCCCAAGGCAATGGCGATCCGGATGGTTCCCTCCCGCGACCAGCGGTCAGCCAGGAGGCCCGAAGGGAGAACCAGAAGCAGAAGTACGATGCCGCTAATCGCTGAGGTTGCTCCCAATAGTTCATTCGGTTTAAGGCCGAACAGCGAACCTGATTGTTCGGCCATAACGACGACGAACAGGCTGAACACACTTCCCATCCAGACTCCGGTGCCGATGGACTGCAGGATGATAAATCGAAGATATCTGCGGGTGTTTTTATTGTTTTCGCGGTCAGTCATTTAAGAACTTATAAACAAAGGTTGAATTTATAAATACCCCGGTTTGGGTGCAAAGAGATTTGGAAGGGAAAATACCATGACCACGATCTTTCATCTATTCCTGTGGGGCTGTGATCCGCCATATAATACGGTCTGTCTACGTAGATTTTATGGTGGACGATTCCCCAGAGTTGTCAAGTTTATGAGCCAGACCCAGCTCAGCTTGACCGCCTTTGCACGCCGAGTGAAGGAGGGGTTGATGATGCAGTTCGATCGATGGTGTTACTTTCACTCCGGCATCGAGGCTGCGAATGATTTTATAAATAGAGCTGGTAAGGTTGATGATTCCCAGCCTAGGGTTCTGAACTGAAAACTTTCATAAAGTTGGATGTCATCATGATTTCGAACTCAAGGGTTGGGGTTTTGAATTTCTCCGGGTGCGCTTCTTTAACAAATTAAGGTGTAGAATATGAATGAAACGATTTTCAAGGCGTGGAACTTTCCGGTTGAGCAGATGTTTCTTGCGGCGGGGCCGTGTAGTGCAGAGAGCGAGGATCAGGTGCTGGAAACCGCTCGGGCACTGGCGGGACATGGCGTGGGGTTTATGCGTGCCGGAATCTGGAAGCCGCGGACGCGCCCGGGTAGTTTTGAAGGCGTGGGTCTTAAGGGGCTGGCCTGGATGGATCATGCGCGTTCGGAGACGGGGCTTAAGATTGGAACCGAGGTGGCCGACTCTTCGCACGTGGAGGCTTGTCTTGAATATGGGCTGGATGTCCTGTGGATCGGTGCACGAACCTCGACGAATCCCTTTTCGGTTCAGGCGATCGCCGATGCGTTGAAGGGTACGGATATTCCTGTGCTGGTGAAAAATCCGATGAGTGCGGATATTGGCCTTTGGATCGGTGCGATTGAACGGTTGGCTAATGCGGGGCTTACGAAGCTGGGCGCGATCCATCGCGGATTCAGCTCGTCGCTGGAAATGCGCTATCGGAATGCGCCGAACTGGAAGCTGCCGATTGAGCTTAAGCGGCGCATGCCCGAGATTCCGATGATTTGCGATCCCAGCCATATTTGCGGGAAGGCTCATTTGATTTCAACCATTGCGCAGGAAGCAATGGATCTGTTGTTTGATGGTTTGATGGTGGAAGTTCATCCCGATCCTCCCAATGCGTTGAGCGACGCGGAACAGCAACTTACTCCGGATCAGTTTTTCTCAATGATTGACGGCCTTGATCTTCCGCGCGAAGAAAGTGAAAGCACGGTATTCATGGATCGAATGAGCGAGTTGCGTGAGGGCGTTGACGAGCTCGACAGTCGTTTGCTGGAATTGCTGGGTCAACGGATGAACATTGTTCGGGAAATGGGGCTGCTCAAGACGAAGCAGAATGTCTCGACCCTCCAGCCGCATCGCTGGCAGGAAATCATAGAGGATCGGGTCAGGAAAGGAGGCGATCTGAACCTATCCGGAGACTTTGTGCTCCAGCTTATGCAGTCGATCCACGAGGAGGCCATTCGCCAACAGGAGGTGGATCGGTTGCGCGGGGCAGATTAACGGTTGGCTTCGCGGTAATGGATATATTCGGACGCGTCCATGTAGCCATCGTGGTTTGCATCGATCGCGTTCCAGTTTCTCAGCAGATGATAGGGCGCTTCATCGCGTGAGACTTTTCCGTCGCGGTCAATGTCCAGATCCCTGAGCAGGTTGTTGTATCTCTCGCTCCCCTTGTCGATGGCTCCGGGGGGGATTGGAACGGGGAGTTGTCGTCCAAAAACTTCGCCGGCAAACGGATCGTGTTCGAGGTAGACGATGTAGTGCTGGGAAATGTCATAGTTGCGTTTTGATGAGGGGGAATGGACTGAATAGTTGACGGTGATGCTGATCGGGTTGGCAGGCATCCATTTCCGGGCTTCAAGCAGGAACTCCCTTGGGTCGGAATCAGTGGCTTGAGAGGTCACCTTTTTGGCTTCATTAATCGAGGGGGAAATGGCGGATCCGCGGGGTACTTTAATGGCGTAGTTAATGGCCGCTCCGAGGTTGTTCCATTCCACCTTGTAGATGGGGTCGATATGGAATCCAAGGTAGATGCGTCCGTTCCCGGTTGTGCGCAGGTCTTCGTTCGCTTCGATCCTTAATTTAACGTAGAACGGGAAACGTGAGTTGATCGGGGTGATCTGTAGCGGCCTGAACGTATCTTGATTTGGGCGAATCGAAACGCGGGGCGCTACCGTGGATTTCCGGATGAATACGGGTTTGATATCCGGCCCGGCAATCGAGTCGGTGGGTGTTCGTGTTTCGGGGGTTCCGGCCAGCTTTGTAAGTGCCTTGCGAAAGTCCGCTTCGTCGTCGCTCATCCCTGAATATTCCTCCACGCCCTCCTTGTTGAAAATGAAAAGGTTGTTGTTGTCGTATTCAAGGGCCTTGGCCGCTTGATTGTCCATGCCATCGCAAAGCCAGGAGATGCGGGTATGCAATAGGTCGGCGGCTATGCGGGATTGCCGTACCCGTTCGCGCAGGATAAAAGGCTGGATATAGTTGTTGTTTTCCGGGTGGGTCAAGTAGCGATAGATATAGAAAAATTTGACCCCTTTACCCGTGTAGTCGAGTGCGGCGGCTTCGATGCTGCGATAAGAGGATATAAAATCAGGATCGGTAAGGTCGCAGAGGGTCAGGACGGTGTAGTTTTGCTGAGACACCATGCTGCGCAACTTAACCTTGATGTGGTCGGTGTTGTGGAGAAAAACATCTTCAAGTTTGCGTTTTTCCATGGGTTTGGGTTTGACGGGTGTTGCTGCCTTGGGCTCGGGTGCTGATTCATCCGCAGGCTGGAGGTTTGCGAGGGAAGATACGGAATCGGTCGCGGAGGAGGTTCTGTCGTTGGCAATGTTTTTAGAGCCTTTTTCTCCTTGGTTTTTACTAAAACTACAACGAGTCAATTTGGCATTCACCCCGTTGGTGTTGGCCATGGCGCCCGCTCCTTTTGAAGATGTGTTTTGCGAAAAAAGGCAGTCGGTGAATGTCGGGTAAAAGGGACCTTTGCTGAAGACCCCGCCCCCGTTTTCGTGCGCCGAGTTGTTGGAGAAGTTGCACTCGGTCAAGCGAAGTTCTATTCCTCCATTTTGATCGGTTTCACTATGAATTCCGCCCCCCGATCCTTCGGTGGAATTAAAAAGAAAAGAAGTGTGGATGAGTTCGGCAGAAGAACGTGTCGATAAGGCGATAGCTCCTCCGGATTTCCTGGAGTAGTTGGACGAGAAAATGGAATCTTGAATATGGGTTCGCGAGTTCGATCCCAAAGCAAGGGCGCCGCCGATGTCGGCAGAGTTCGAGTAGAACGTGCAGTTGGTCATCGTTGTTTCTTCAGCAACGGAGTGGATGGCTCCGCCGCGGGCGGCACTGTTTTTTTCT
>JAOZKS010000101.1:0-2779 GCA_029935255.1 Pontiella sp. | reverse complement strand
GCTAGAATGAAGGGGCTGGCGTCGGCATCCAGAACGAGTGCGCCCCCATATCCGTTGGAGTCTTTCCCGTCGGCGTTGCCGGCAGTGATGATAAAGCCGTCGACCCGACAATCGGCTGCGCTGGTAAGAATATGATAGCTGTTGTCGGATCGGGTGCTGATTCGGCCCACGTCGCCACTTAGCACGGTACGGTTGGCTTTAGGATTGCGATCTCCGCGAGAGGATTCGTTTCCTCGAAATCCCCCGTAAAGCAAAATATTGGGCCGGAGATGAAAGGTGGCACTGCGCCCTTCGCCGGACGGTTTATGAATACCGGCCTTAACCCAGATTTCCCCGCCCCCGGTTTCGTGGGCGGCATCGATGGCTTTCTGGATGGTGGGAAATGCGCTAAGCCAGGATTTGCCGGAATAGTTTTCGCCCTGAAAGTCGCGGTCTACATAATAGACTTCGGCGTTCGCGGTTGCCGTAGTCAGCAGGGCTGCGGTCAGAAATATTATTTTAATACGCGTCATTGCCATGGGGTGCCTAAATAAATAATGGAGTAACCTACTCGATAGGAACCGTGTGCTCAAACCATTACGGCATGCGAGTGGACAGAGGCCATGATTTTGTTTTTCACGCTCGACATTTGATGGTGGACATCATGTATCATCTTTGCCAACTTTAATCTGCATTTGGAGAGGAGACTGCATGCCAGCCAAAAGAAAATATAAAGTTAAAGGCACCAAGGATTTTATCGTTTTGGCGGGGATCTTTTTTTTCCTCTGCTTATGGGCCGCCAAGGATGCATGGTACACCTCTCCGAAGGTTATGGAAAGACATCCGCAACGCGTCGAGGTCTCTTTTGACATCGGTGGATCGATTGGTCGACTGCATGTGAATGAAGGTGATTCCATAGGCAAAAAGCAACCGCTCGCAGAGCTTCGTAGAACCCGGATTCAGGAGGACTTCGAGGCCGCCAAGAAAGAGTATAGCGTGGCTAAAAAGAAAGTGATGCTGATGGAGGTTGCGTTGCGCAATGCAAGGCAAAACGGGGTGTCGGATGCGGGGATGGCGGAGTTGGAACAGAGCCAGATCGAGGCGCAGGCCGCCATGGCCGAGGCTCTTGGAAGTGTGAATGCTTCCCGATCCAAAATAGCCTCCACGGAGCTATATTCCCCGACTAAAGGAGTCGTGAAGGAATTGTTTGCATCGGTGCACGAGCAGGTCGCGGCGGGTCAGGCGATTATGGTGGTTGATCCCAAGGATCATTTCTACCTCTTCAATCAGAGTTTGGCCATTTTCAGTTTTATTGCGTTCTGGGTGTTTCTGGGCATCCATATCTTGGCACGCTAGCATTTCTCAGGGTGCTGTCTTAATTCCGCAGGCTACTGGAAGAATTCAGCTAATCCATTAATAATGATAGGATTAGCTTGACCGTTTTCAGGGGCGGACTATTATCCGTGGATCATTTTTTAACAACGAGTGTGAAGTTTATTGAACCGTCTTAAATTCAAGGAGATATATAAATGACAAAACGAGATTTGGTGATGCGCATTGCAGATGAAACCGGCCTGATTCAGCAGGATGTCTACGCCGTAATTCAGAAGAGCCTGGACTATATTGTCGAGGCGCTCGACCAAGGCGATACCGTTGAATTCCGCAACTTTGGTGTCTTCGAAGTTCGCGAACGCAAGCAACGCATCGGCCGCAACCCGAATAAACCCGAAAATGTGGTTACCATTCCTGCACGCAAAGTGGTGAAGTTTAAACCCGGAAAAATCATGCGCGAAAAAATTACCGGCTGCTAACCGGTTCCGAATCATGGCCTCCGGTGAATTCCAACCGCTTCAAGGCATGTCCGATATCTGTGCGCCGGAAATCTACATCTGGCGTATGATTGAGGGAAAAGCGCGCACCCTCTTCAGGGCCTATGGCTACGAAGAGTTGCGCACGCCTGTGCTCGAAAAACGTTCCGTGTTCCAGCGCTCAATCGGCGATGCGACCGACGTAGTGAAAAAGGAGATGTATTCCTTTAAACCGGGAAAGCATCACATTGCCATGCGCCCAGAAGGAACGGCCGGAACCATCCGGCATCTGGCTGGACGCGGCGAAGAAGGGCTCAATGCCCGGGTGTTCTACATGGCGCAGATGTTCCGCTACGAACGCCCGCAAGCCGGTCGTAAGCGGCAGTTTCATCAGATCGGTGTCGAGGCCACCGGCGAACCGAACCCCTTGGCCGATGCCGAGTGCATTGCCCTCCAGCAACACCTGCTTGAAGAGTGGGGGCTTACCGGTTCTAAAATCCAGATCAGCACCCGTGGCATGCCGTCCGACCGTCAGCCCGTTGCCGACGGACTACGGAAGGCCTTGCAGCCGCACCTTGCGGAACTTTGCGACGATTGCCAGCGGCGAATCGATGAAAACGTACTGCGCGTGATTGACTGTAAAAATGAAACCTGCGGCAAAATCGTTGATCAGATCCCTTCGGCTCTTGAGTTCATGAGCGAGGGATCGCGCGTGTATTTGGACACGGTTATCCAGACCTTGGAAGAGATGGGCATTGAAGTGGAAGTGAATCCCAGGCTGGTTCGCGGACTTGACTATTATGTGCACACTGTATGGGAAATCACGCACGGTGCTTTAGGCGCCCAGAATGCGATTGCCGGGGGTGGGCGCTATGAGATTGCTCTAGGCAGAAAGGGCATTCCCGGCGTGGGGTTTGCCATGGGAATTGAACGGGTGATCACCTCGCTCGAAGCCTGTGGCGTTACGGCTGAACAGTTTGCGCCCAAGGGCG
>JAOZKS010000412.1 GCA_029935255.1 Pontiella sp. | reverse complement strand
CCACAATGACACGCGTTTAATTGTATTGAAGCTCTTGGTTTGGGTTTCACCTAAACAGCGCACGGTTCTCTTCCCTCTTTCCGTGCGCTGTTTTTCTTTCCCGCCATAACACACACATAAACTTGGCACTTATTGTGCGTCTGCATGTCTAAACCACCGGAAGGAGTAGGGTTATGAACGTCAAACCAGCAATGCCATGGGAAACAACAAGCGCCCGAGTCAGGGGATGGATATCGTCGTGGAGTCGAAACCCGTTACACCCCGTCAGGGCCTCCGAACCCATCCGCAGCGTAACGATGCACGAAGACGACCTCGACCATCTGGCAACCCTCCACCGGAGGGTCAAATAACCACACATTCGGGTAGAGATAGTTGCCGCCATGCACATGCCACGTCTTTCCTCGATAAAATCAGATCCATCTTCGATCAGGAAAAACCGCGCCTGCTACCGCAAAGCAACTTCGGCAAAGCCATCGACTACACCTTCGAACGATGAAACAGCAAGAGGCTCCTGCCTAAACGCCTGCGCACTGGAAATCAATCCGAGAAACCACCTGCGGGCAAGGCTCTCAAGGCGGTCGCCGAAGAGTCGCATATTGCAGGACTGCAAACGACTCCATCCATTGCAACGTTGACTTCAACGCACAAGCAACCTCTTCCGCCTACGATTCCGCCACCGGTTGAAGCAAAAACACCTTGTCTTGGCGGCGGGCTTTTTCAGGGAGGGCGATAGTCACCTTGTCGCCTTTGACGGCTCGGTCGGTGGACTGGCCATCGACACGCAGGGTTTCGGCAATCGTTTGCACCGCACCGGTGGTAGGGCCTTCGACCAATAGCTCGCACCCGGCCAACAGCTCTTGCTGCCATAGGGTGAATTCGACGACACCAATTTTTGAGAAAAAGTTCGAAACCACTCCAAGCTCGATCCGCTTATGCGTGGCCTGAGAATGGCCGGAGGCCGCCCACTCACCCATTTTTTCTCCGCAATAGTAGCCGCCATCCCAAAACCCACGATTGAAAACCGAGGCCAACCCAGCTTCCAAGGGCTGGAAGTTTTCAGCCTTGAAACGTTCCTCTTCGATGGCCAGCAACCCGGCTTTGTAAGCCTTCGTTACCGTGTGGACATATTGGGCCGTTCGGGCGCGCCCTTCGAGCTTATAGACGGCGACACCAGCCTCGGCCAGTTTATCGAGGTGGGGCAGCGTACAGAGATCTTTAGGCGACATGATATATTGGTTTTGCACTTCCAATTCATCGCCCGTTTCAACATCGATGAGCCGATAGGCGCGGCGACAGTTCTGAAAACAGGAACCCCGATTTGCAGATTGGTTATAGCAACCAAGGCTCATGTAGCACTTGCCGGAGATGGCGACGCAGAGCGCACCGTGGGCAAAGAGTTCGATTTGTATGAGCTTGCCGGAGGGCCCCGTAATGTTTTCTTCGCGGATGGCGCTTCCAATGGCGGAAATTTGCTCCAGCGTCAGTTCGCGGGCAAGCACCATAACATCGCCATAGCGGGCAAAGAAGCGGACCGCTCCGACGTTGGAAATATTCGCTTGTACGGAAATGTGGACTTCGAGGCCGATAGAACGGGCATATTCAATGGCTGAAATGTCGGAAGCAATGACGGCATCAACGCGGGCGGCTTTGGCGGCATCGCAGATTTCACGGACGGTTTCGAGCTCTTCGTCATAGACGATGACGTTGAGCGCAAGATAGGAGCGCACCCCGCACCAGCGGCAGATGCGGGCGATCCGGCGCAGGTCACCCAAGCTGAACGGACTGGCCGCACGCGAGCGCATGTTGAGCTTATCAACACCAAAGTAGACGGAGTCAGCCCCGGCACGGATGGCCGCCGAGAGCGCGGCATACGAACCCGCCGGCGACATCAGTTCGAATTTTGAGGGTTCGTTTTCCATAGGTCGCGAACCATGGATAAACCCTGCATGGATTGCAAACAGGGAAATGATTTGAAACCCATGCAGCGAATAGGTATTCTGTTGGAGTTTTCCGCAATTGTGCCGAACGAGCGGCTCCGGGATGCAACAGACCATTGAATAGCAAGGAGAGGTAAATGAAAAACGTTCCCATTGATAATGTCCGCAACTTCGCTCTAATGGGCCACACGGGTAGCGGGAAAACCTCATTAATCGACAGCATCCTGTTTAAATTGGGTCAGGTCGATCGCGTGGGTTCTCCAGAAAACGGTACCAGTGTGGCCGATTGGACTGACGAAGAAAAAGCACATGGAATCTCTATTTGGGCCAAACCCTTTGATGGCGTCTATACGGCTGCCAGCCGAAAAATACGCCGCCTTGTTATGATCGATACGCCTGGCTTCGCCGACTTTATTGGCCAGATGATCGCCGCGGCCGAAGTCACCGATGCTGGACTGATTACCATTGATGCCAGCGCTGGCATTCAAGTGGGTACACAACGTGCGTGGAAGGCCTGCGAAAAACGTAATTTACCCCGCGGCATTGCCATTACCTGCCTCGATAAAGATGATACTAATTTTAACAATACACTCTTGGAGATCAAAGAA